>CALGMC010000167.1 GCA_937959145.1 uncultured Chlorobiales bacterium | reverse complement strand
GGTCCGCTTTTGAATTTCACGACAGGCAAGCCGAGTTCGCGTTCGATGAGCGTGCCTGTTGTACCTGTGGCAGAAAGATGGTGATGCTGGAGCACGGCGAAGTGTTCGCGCACCCAGTCAATCATTTCGCTTTTACGGTTGTCGTGTGCGACGAGTGCAATGCGCTTTTGCGCGGCGATTGGAAGATGTTGCATAAAGAAAATCAGTTAAGCCGAGTCGTAAAGCGATACGGACAGCGTCGATATATTCTTCCCGTCCGTATCGCGATTGAAGTTATCACTATTGGAGTTATTACTCCTCCTTGTTCTCTGACGATTCGTCGTTTTCTTCTTTCGGCACGCGCGCAACGGCACTCACCGTATCGCCTTCTTCCAAGCGAATGAGCCGCACGCCCGATGTGGCTCTGCCCATCACGCGAATGTCTTCAACATGTTGGCGATTAACAATGCCGTTCGATGTGATGATAATGAGGTCGTCCGAGTCTTTGACTTCAAGCATCGCAACGAGGTTTCCGACTTTCTCGTTGGATTTGAGCGTGATGACGCCAGCCGCGCCGCGCTTGGTCATTCGATATTCTTCTAACTCACTGCGCTTGCCGTAGCCTGAATCGGTAACAGTGAGCAGGGTTACGTCGGCGTGCCGCGTCGTAACAAGCGAAACAACGGATTCATCTTTATCGACTTCCGCGCCTTTGACGCCTGTCGCGCTTCGTCCCATCGGACGCACGTCGCGCTCGTGGAATCGGACGGCATAGCCCGAACTTTTCGCCAATACAACTTGATGCTCGCCGTCGGTGAGCGTTGCGCCGATGAGTTCGTCGCCTTGCTCAATGTTGATGGCAATGATGCCCGTTTTGCGCGGGTTGGCGTATTCGGAAAGCGGCGTTTTTTTAATCGTGCCGTTTTTCGTCGCCATTAAAACGAACTGAGAGTCGGTGAACTCTTTGACGTTGATGTAGGCGCGAATGGTTTCGCCCGATTCAAACTCGATGAGATTGCTCAGCGAGCGTCCGCGTGTGGCTCTGCCGCCTTCGGGAATTTCATAGACTTTCAGCCAATAGCATTTTCCCTTGCTGGTGAAGAAAAGAATGTATTGATGTGTTGAGGCGATGAACATGTGCTCGACGAAGTCGTCGTCTTTTGTCGCTGCGCCCGTGATGCCTTTGCCGCCGCGACCTTGTCGCTTGTAGGTGTCGACGGTTGTGCGCTTGATAAAGCCGTTGTGCGTAATGGTAATCACAACGTCTTCGTTTTTAATCATGTCCTCGATTTTGAAGTCTTCGGCTTTCATGACGATTTCGGTGCGCCGCTCGTCGCCGAATTCCTTCTTCACTTGCTTTAGTTCATCTTTGATGAGTTTGTATTGCAGTTTCTCGCTCGAGAGAATCGCGTTCAGTTGCTCGATAAGTTTGATGACTTCGCGGTATTCGTCCTCGATTTTTTGGCGTTCCAAGCCGGTGAGCCGTTGCAAGCGCATATCGAGAATGGCTTTGGCTTGAATTTCAGAGAGTTTGAATTTTGTCATTAAACCTTCGCGGGCTTCGTCGCCGTCTTTGGCGGCGCGAATGAGTTTGATAATCGCGTCAAGATTATCGAGCGCGATTTTCAAGCCTTCCAAGATGTGCGCACGCTTTTCGGCTTCGGCAAGGTCGAACTTCGTGCGGCGAATCACGACCTCGTGGCGATGTTTCACATAGTAGTGAATCGCTTCTTTGAGGTTGAGAATGCGCGGCTGACCGTCGACGAGCGCGAGCATAATCACGCCGAAGGTTTCTTGCATTTGCGTATGCTTGAAGAGATTGTTCAGCACCACTTGGGTGACCGCGTCGCGTTTGAGCATAATCACAAGCCGCATGCCATCGCGGTCGCTTTCATCGCGCACATCAGAAATGCCCTCGATGCGTTTATCATTGACGAGTTCCGCGATTTTTTCCTGCAAGCGCGCTTTATTGACTTGATAGGGCAGTTCCGTTACGATAATCGATTCGCGGTCGGTTTTTTCGTTGGTCTCGATGTTCACCTTTGCACGAATGACAACTTTGCCGCGCCCTGTTAGGTAAGCGTCCTTGACACCGTCGTAGCCATAAATAATTCCGCCCGTTGGGAAATCAGGGGCTTTGATGTGCTTCATCAAGTCCTCAATCGTAATGTCGCGGTTATCGATGTAGGCAATAATGCCGTCAATCACTTCGGTGAGATTGTGCGGCGGAATGTTGGTTGCCATGCCAACAGCAATGCCCGTTGAACCATTCACGAGCAGGTTTGGAATTGCAGAGGGCATAACGGTTGGCTCTTCCAAACTGTCGTCGAAGTTCGGCTGAAAATCAACGGTGTTTTTATCTAAGTCGCGGAGCATTTCGGCAGAAATGCGCTTCATGCGCACTTCGGTGTAGCGCATAGCGGCGGGTGCGTCGCCATCAACCGAGCCAAAGTTGCCTTGCCCATCAATGAGTGGATAACGCATGGAAAACTCTTGAACCAATCGCACAATCGTATCATAAACCGCGTTGTCGCCGTGCGGGTGATATTTTCCGAGCACTTCGCCAACCACGCGTGCTGACTTCTTATACGGTCGTCCTGCCTGCAATCCGAGTTCCGACATGCCAAACAACACGCGGCGATGCACAGGCTTTAAGCCATCACGCACATCAGGCAAGGCGCGACTAACAATAACCGACATAGAATAATCGATGAACGAATCGCGCATTTCGTCCTCGACATTGATTGGGACAATTTTTTCTCTTTGCATTGGCTTTGAAGAAGTTAAAATCCAGAGAAATAGCGAGCCTTGTTGAACTCGTCAAAATAAACGGAAATATACGCATTACGCCGCTATCACATTCGTTCAGGTGCGGAAATGCCCAGCGTCTTGAAGCCATTGCGCAAAACTTGGCGTGTCGCCAGCGCAAGAAGTAAGCGCGACTTCATCACCGACTCTTCCTCGCCGACAATTCGGCACTCTTGATAAAACTTGTGAAAGAGTTCCGCCACGCCGTTCAAATACGTAATCATCTTTTGTGGCTCGAGCGAATTTGCCGCGTAGCTCACCGCATCAGGAAAGCGCATCAGTTCTTTGGCTAAATCCAACTCTTCTTTGGCGTTCAACACTTTCACAAAGTCTGAGGGAATGGCTTCGGCGTTAAGCATGGCTTTTTCTTCGGCGACGCGAATAATGCCGCAAATTCGTGCGTGGGCATATTGCAGATAAAAGACGGGGTTATCGCTCGATTGCTTTTTGGCAAGTTCCAAGTCGAAGTTCAAATGCGTTTCTTTGGCACGCATGACGAAAAAGAACCGCGTGGCATCGGCACCGACTTCGTCGATGAGCGCGTCGAGCGTATCGGCATTGCCTTTGCGCGTCGACATTTTGACTTGCTCGCCGTTAATGGTGGTGGTTACAAATTGATTGATGGCGACTTTAATGCGCGAGGTGTCGTAGCCCAACACGTCGAGCGCACGAATGACATCAGGATATTCGTCGATGTGGTCAGCACCAAACACATTCACGATTAAATCAAATCCACGTGCGTATTTCGTGGTGTGGTAAGCAATATCAGGCAAACGATAACTCGGCTCGCCGTTCGATTTCACCAGCACCGTATCGACAGGAATTTCTTTTCCATCTTCAACTTTCTTTTTGCCCAAGAGCGAGGTCTTGAACCAGACGGCACCGTCTTTGCGCTCGATAAATCCTTTTTGGTCAAGCATATCGAGCACTTGTTCGTTGCGGCTTTTGCCGCTTTCCATTTTTTCGTAGAGCGAATTTTCGTTGAAGAACGAATCGTGCTGAATGCCAAGTCGCAAGAGTGTGCGCTTAATGCTTGCGAAAATTTCTGCTTCGGCAAATTCTTTGAAGAACGATAAATCGGTTTCGCCTTTGAGCGCGTCGCCTTTTTCGGAGAAGATTTTTTCGGCGATGTCTTTGATGTAATCGCCTTGATAGTAATCGTCAGGAAAGGTGATGGCGTCGCCGCATCGCTCGAGGTAGCGCAGTCGGACGGAGTCAGCAAGAATGCGCATTTGCCGTCCTGCGTTGTTGAAGTAGTATTCGCGCGTTACGCTGTAGCCTTGTGCTTCGAGCAAATTTGCGATGCAATCGCCGAGCACGCCGCCGCGCCCGCGCCCCACAGTGAGCGGTCCGGTTGGATTTGCGCTCACATATTCCACAATGGCTTTTTTGCCCACGCCAACGCTCGACTTTCCGAATTGCTCGCCTTGTGCCAAAATCTGCGCCACGCTTTGTTGCAAGAGCGATTTTGAAAAATAAAAGTTGATGAACCCCGCTCCTGCAATATCGACCCGTTCAATTTGTTCAGGGTTGAATTTGAATTTTGAGACGAGTTCTTGTGCAATTTGACGCGGATTTTTTTTGAGCTCTTTGGCGAGCGTCATGGCGACATTGCTCGAGGCGTCGCCGAATTTGTCGTCGTTAGGTTTTTCGATGAGAATTTCGCGAGACGGCTCTGCACCGACTTCTGCAAGGGCTTTCTTGATTTCAGTGATTAGAAGGTCTTTCATTGATGATGAATTATGTGATGAATACGCCGATTTCTTTTTCAAACTCCTTTGGCTGTTCTTTGCCTTGTAAGACTTCTTGTTTGGAAAACTCTTTGCGAATCGTGCCTTTGTAAAGACAGCCGATTCTATCGGAAAGCGAGAGCACTTCGTCGAGTTCGGCGGAAATGAGCAGAATGGCAATGCCTCTATCGCGCGTTTCAATGATTTTGCGATGAATGAACTCAATCGCACCGATGTCGACGCCGCGCGTGGGTTGTGCCAAAATAAGCAGTTTGAGTTGCGGTCGCCCGAGTTCACGCGCCGAGACGATTTTTTGTTGATTGCCTCCCGAAAGGTTTCCGATTCTTTCGTCAGCAAGTTTGTTTCGTTCACCGTTTTGCGAGGCGGCACGCACGTCGAAGAGCGTCGCCATGTCGAGCGCGTATTGCGCCAGTTCGTTCCACTTGAAGCCAACCCGTGCGGCGAAGGTCGGCTCACGATGTCGTCCAAAAATTAAGTTGTTGGAGATGGAGTAATCTTTAATGACGCCGTATCGCAGGCGGTCTTCAGGAATATGCGAGATGCCAAGCGAGGCAATCTCGCGGGGCGATTTTCCCAGCAAGTTGATGTTTCCGAATTTAATTTCGCCTGTAAGCACATCGCCCTCATCTTGCATGCCCCACAAGGCTTTGAGCAATTCCGATTGACCGTTGCCCTCAACGCCTGCAATGCCGTAGATTTCACCCGATTTGATTTCAAAAGAAAGATGATTGAGCCGCATTATGCCACGCGCATCGGTATAGCACAAGTTGCGAACCGAGAGCGCGACATCTTTTTCATGACAGGGCTGTTTTGGAACAGAGAGCAAGACGTCGCGCCCGACCATCGCGCGTGCAAGTGCTTCTTTTGTCGTCTCTTTGGTTTCTAATGTCGCCACGAGTTTGCCCTGACGCATCACGCTTACGCGGTTTGAAATCGTCAAGACTTCGTCGAGTTTATGCGTGATGATGAGAATCGTTTTGCCGCTCTGGGCAAGTGTGCGCAAGGTTTGAAACAGTTGTTCCGTTTCAATCGGCGTGAGCACGGCGGTGGGTTCGTCTAAAATCAAAATATCGGCTTTGCGATAAAGCACTTTCAAAATTTCTACGCGCTGTTCTTCGCCAACGGAAAGCGTGCTGACGAGCGC
>CALGMC010000166.1 GCA_937959145.1 uncultured Chlorobiales bacterium | reverse complement strand
GTCGCCGACCCGAACTTCCCAGAAACGAAGGAAGAACTCTTGGCAAAGAAAGACTCGCTCGAAGCAGACAAGAAGTAATCGCGCTCACACGCATCTTTTTGAAAGGCGATTCAGCAATGAGTCGCCTTTTTTGTTTTCGTTCTGGCTTTCAGTGTATTATTGCACATTCACACGCCCTGATTGTAACTTCCTGCTTAACTTCTCAACAAACCGTGCATGGAACTTGCTATCATTTTCTTTCTTCAAGTCTGCCGAATTGCGGTGCCGTATTTGCTCACCTCGCTGGGGGCGACTTATTCAGAGCGAAGCGGCGTCATTAACCTTGCGCTCGAGGGCTTAATGCTCATCGGCGCGTTTGGCGCAACGATAGGGCAGTTCTACACAGGCTCGGCACTCGTGGGCGTGGGCGTAGCAGTCGTGCTCGGACTTTTATTTGCCGCGCTTCACGCGCTTGTAACCGTTACCTTCAAAGCCAATCAAATTGTTTCAGGGATTGCGCTGAACATTTTAGCCGTTGGGATTACAAAGTTTTTTCTGCGCGTTCTGTTCGGGAGTGCGTCCAATTCGGAGCGAATCGCGGGCATTGACGCGCCCTCTGTCTTGATTGACCCGATTTTTCTGTTCGCGCTTATTGCGATTCCCCTTTCGCACTTCATTTTCTTCAAAACGCCCTTTGGCTTGCGTTTGCGCGCCGTTGGAGAAAACGCCGAAGCCGCCGCCACACTTGGCATTTCCGTTTCGACCATGCGCTATCAAGCCGTGCTGATTTCGGGCTTTTTAGCGGCGATTGCAGGCGCATTCCTTGCCTTTCAGCAACACAGTTTCACCGACGGCATGATTGCAGGCAGAGGCTACATTTCTCTTGCGGCAATGATTATCGGCAAGTGGCTTCCCTTAGGCGCGGCAACGGCAAGCGTGCTTTTCGCCTCCGCTGAAGCCTTACAACTCAACCTACAAAGCGATGCCATTCCGACGCAACTTGTGCAGTCGCTTCCTTACGTCGTTACACTCTTGGTGCTGGTGGGCTTTATTGGCAAATCCGTTCCGCCGCGCGAAATCGGCAAGCCGTTTGAGAAATGAAATTTTATGAGGGAAGTTGATGAACGGTTGAACCGCAAATTCCGCCTTGTGTTCCTTTCGCGCCTTTTTTCATTTCGGCAAGAACCGCGCTGATTTCGTCCATCGTGAGCGGATTACGATGTTTCGGAATTTCAAGCATCGCCGCACTGACGGTAAGCAGTGGAAACTGTCTCAACTTCCCGTCACGGTCTTTGGACTCGATGTAGCCGCGTGTTCGGTCGACTTCGTCGTAGTAAGGCTTCACGCCTTCGGTAAATTCTTGAATTGCCATTGCCGTGAGTTCATGGGCTTCTTCGAAGCGAAGATTTTTGAAACCAACGAAGAAGTCGTCGCCGCCGATATGTCCGACGAAGCAGTTTTCGCGCGAAAATCGCTTTTGAAGAATTTCAGAAAAGAGCAGAATCACGCGGTCACCATTGCGGAAGCCGTAGCGGTCGTTGTAGGGTTTGAAGTTATCGAAGTCGTAATAAACGAGCGTGTAATCGGATTCAACATCGACGAGGGCTTCCGACACATAGCCGTAAATGAGCGTATTGCCCGGCAATTTCGTGAGCGGATTTTGGTCGCGCGCCGCCATAAGATTCTTTTCGTTCAAAACGCGCAAGAGGGCTTTCGCGCTTAGAAATCCGATATACTCCATCTGCGCCGTAACGATGATGCCCTCGACCGTTTCACCGACGGAAAAAATCTCTAACATCTTTTCCGCCTTCGTATTGATGTCGACAATCGGACATTTGATAATGAAATCGCGAAGCGTTTTTCCAAACGATTTATTCTTCAAGAGCTGACGCCCATACATTGAGTAGGTGTAGGCTTTTAAGTCCTTTTCGCGCACAATGCCGACCGGCTCGTTGTTTTCGGTCGTAACAGGAAAGAAACTGTAATTATCAAATTCCAAAAACTTGTTGAAGACTTCTTCCATTGTCGCCGTAATCGGAATTTGCGGGATATACTCGGATTGATTGTAAATAATTTCTTGGTCTTGTGAGACTTTGCGGCGGTCTTTTCTGACAAGCATTTCCACCACTTCGTATTTGGTTTTCATCTCGCGTATATCGGTCGTGGCTTTTTGAATGTAATGCCCTTGAATGAGGTCGCACCCTAAATCGCGGCAGATGTAAAATTCCTGTTCGGTCTCGATGCCTTCGGCAATGACGGTAATGCCCAAAAGGTGCGCCATGTTGATAATGCTGGCGACGAAGAAGCGTTTTTTAGAATCGTTCGAGATGTTGGAGATGAAGAATCGGTCGATTTTGATGAAATCTGCGCTGGCATAATACATCAGTTGAAAGCCTGAAAAGCCTGTGCCGAAGTCGTCGATGGCGATTTTATAGTTTTGGCTTTTGGTCAGATGCAGAATTTGCATGACGGCGTCGCTTCCGCTAAGGCGGTGCATTTCGGAAATCTCGAAGCAAATCGCACTTGCAGGCAATTTGTATCGCGCGAGAAGTTTCGCGGTATTGCCTTGTTGATAATCGGACATTTCGAGCACACGATTATCGACATTGAGAAAGAGTTTAATGCGCTCTTGGAGTCCTGAACGACAAAATTTTTCAATCGCTCTTTCGCGCAGGAGCAGTTCGACTTGATAGAGTGCGCCTTCTTTGTAGGCTGTTTCAAAAAATTCCCAAATGGTCTCGAAGCCTGCCGCTTGATAGTTTCGGAGCAGGGCTTCGTAGCCGAAGGTTGCGCCGGTGTGGATATTGACAATCGGCTCAAAGGCATGGTCGATAATTCCGAAAATAATTGTGCGCCACTTTTCGGCGATGGCTTTGGGGTCGAGTGCCGTTCTTTCCGTCACAATATCGGGCATGGCGATACTTGTTTTTTTTGGTTGATGCAGGTATTTACTTCAATGTTGCAGAGATACGGCTTCGTTCCGATGTTTGACGTTAAAAAATCATCACTTTTTATCGACCGTTTAGCATCGCTAAAAACTTTTTGATCGTTTGATTAAACGCATCGGCAACTTCGTGTTGCGGGCAGTGCCTTGTTTGAGGCAAAATGGCGACGGCGGCTTGCGGCAAAATTTCTTGAAACTTCGGCACGACTTTATTAGGCGGAAACGCTAAATCTTCTGCGCCCCACACGAGGAGCGCGTCTCCGTTGTAGCGGCACGGTCTTGGAAATCGCTCAAATAAAAATCGTTCAGGATTGCGCGACGGCGCAAGGTAGGCATGAATCGCGCCTGCACTGCGAAGCGGCTTTGCAAATTGCGCCACCAGTTCGTTTGTAACTTGCGACACATCGAGATAGGTCGGCACTAAACTTTGACGCGCCCCAAATTCATTAGCAAAGAGCATAAACATCGCCTCGCCGATTATCGGACTGCCAACAGCACGATACAAGACGCGCTCAAATGTGCCCACCTCGTCAGGAAAAATTCCCGATGAATCCACCAGCACCAACGCCCGAAGCAACTCGGGGTGTTCATTAGCAAACCACAGACTCGACGCGCCGCCCATCGAGTGTCCAACAAGAATAATTTGTTGCAACCCTTTGAACGCTATAAAAGCCTCGATTTCCTTTGCCCACAACGGTAAGCCATATTGCGTATTCGGCTTTTCCGATTCGCCGAAGCCGAGCAAATCAATCGCGTAAACTTTGTAGTCTTGTTCAAGGCTGGGAATGTTTCGACTCCAATGTTGCCACATTGCGCCGTAGCCATGAACAAGCAAGATAGGCGGATTGGCATCGTCGCCGAACTCGGCGTATCGGCACTTCGCCGTTTTGCCGACTTCATATTCAAACGAAAAAAAACTTTCAGACATCTTTTCAACTTTTTCAGAACTACCGCAATTTAACGCTAATCCACCCATTTTAACGCGACACCTTTTCAACTTTATGGCATTGTCAAGCCCCCGTCAACCGAAATGGATTGTCCTGTAATGACGCGGCTAAACTCCGATGCAAAGAGCAACACAGATTCGGCAAAGTCTTCCACCGTTGTAACCTTGCGAAGTGGCGTAATGCCTGCAACGAACTCAAACACTTCCTTCGTCGTTGGCGCGCTGGCGTCCGTCAAAGAGAGCAATCCACCTGCAATCAAATTCACACGAATGCCATATTTGCCGAGTTCTGCCGCCATGTTGCGCGTCAGCCCAACCATTGCCGCCTTTGCAGTGGTGTAGTCGTAATAGGTTACAACTGGATTATAGACGAGGTTCGTTGAAATGTTAATCACGCTTCCGCCGCCTTGCGCTTTCATCTGTGGAAGGCTCGCCCGAACCACATTGACCGCGCCGCCAACCGCACCCTTGAACTGCGTTTCAAAATTTTCCCAAGTTACGCTTTCAAGGCTCACATAATTTGCAGACGGATTAAACGCATACTTCGGCAAAGCATTATTGACCACCACATCGAGCCGTCCAAATGTTTTAACCGCCGTTTCAACCATCGCTTTTACTTCTGCTTCCGACGTAACATCGGCGCGAAGCGCAATCGCCTTTCCGCCTGCCTGAGCGATGCTTTTCACCACCTCGTCGGCTTTGCTTTGGCTTTGGAAATAATTGACCACCACGCTTGCGCCTTCACGCGCCAAGACTTTGGCAATCGCCGCACCCACGCCACGACTTGCCCCCGTAACGAGAGCCACTTTGTTTTTGAGCAACATTGTTTTTGATGAGTTTGAATTGATAAAAAACGACGCGGAAACAAGCGGGAAAAGAATGATGTGTGCCAAATGATTCTGAAAGAAGAACTCCAAAAGTTCTTTTAGCGAAAGGCGTTGTATCATCTTTCCTTGCGTCAGTATTACCTGCGTCAAGTTCCTCGAGTTTGTTCTCAGCCGCTTTTGGCAGCACCCCGAAGATGATTACGTGCAAGTGTAAGCAATTTTTTTACCATCAAAAAACGAAACTCACCCCCATAGATGCGTAGAAAAAGGTAGGCGCAGTTAAAATTCTTTGAAAAAAATGTTAACGATTATTTAACAATTTGATAATACTGCGTATAATTGCAAGTAACCGCGTCGCTGAACGCTTTTTTCAACTTTAACTCTTTTACGAAGATGAAAAAGACCTTGCTTTTTATCGCTGTTGCGCTTGTTGGGATTACAAGCGTCGAGGCTCAGCCATCAGGGAATTGGATGTATGTCGCCGAATCAAGCAATGCCAAGTATTCAGTCTTGAAGTCGAAGGAATCCATGACGATTAACTCGTCGGAACAAATGATGGAAATGTGGGTGAAAGTTGAGTTCAACCGAATCCAACCCAATGGCACGGCTTATCAGTTAGGACTGCAACGCTTTGACTTGAAGAATGATGAATTTGCCTTCCGTGAAGTGATTGGATATGACGCCACGGGCAAAGTTCTTTACCATCATCGTTATGATGATGCTGACCTCAATTGGCAAACCGCAACACTGCGCAGTGTTGGTGCAGAGTTACTCCTGACGGCGCAAACGACTTTCGCTATATTTACAGGAGAAGCCGTTGCGACTGCACGCTGAACCTTTCTGCTCATCTTTTTGAGTCAAAACGCAAAAGCCCGTCGTGATGATGGGCTTTTACATTTCAATCATGCTCTTACTTGAAACACTGATTATTCGATTACGGCATGCTGATTACGGCGTGCTTTTTTTGCGACGCAGAATGGCTTTGACGGGCTTTTGATGCAAGACGAATCGGTTGCGCCCGCTATGCTTTGCTTGATAGAGTGCTTCATCGGCTTGATGAATCAGCGATGAAACCGATAGTTTCGGCATGGGAATCACGACGCTAACACCTGCACTAATGGTAACAACTTCCGAAGTTGGCGACGCAAGATGCGGAAGATTGAGATGAGAGATAGACTCGAGGATTTTTTCCGCCATGTTTTTCGCTTTTTCCCAATCGCAGCTTGTTAGCAAAACGATGAACTCTTCCCCGCCATATCGCCCGACATAGTCCGTTGGGCGGCGCAATGATGAGCGAATTGCCTGCGCGACTTGCTTCAGACATAAGTCGCCTGCTTGATGCCCGTAAAAATCGTTGTAGTCTTTGAAATGGTCAATATCTATCATCATTACGGCGAGCGGTTCGGAACTGCGCATGGCTTTCAGCCACTCACGTTGCAAAGTTTCGTCGATACTTCGGCGGTTCGGAATGCCGGTTAGACTGTCAATCGTAGCAAGTTGTTCTAACTGCTTTTTGGCGCGCTCCAATTCAATTAAACTTTCTTGCAACCGCTCTTCCGCCGCACGCCTCATCGCGATTTCTTGTTGGAGTTTATCCACGCGCACCGAAAGGGCACGAACAGTCGGGTGTTGGGTATCAATCTTTTTCATACGAATGAGAAAATATAATTGCTTCCCGTCGCGCACGGCGCACCCATCAAGCACAAATGGCATCGTGCCTTGAAATGTTCTCAATTCAATTTGCTCGGAAACAAACGACGAAGAGCAGGCTACTTTTTGTAGCCAACACTCAAACTTTTCGGAGCGGTTTGTAACAAATGAGGAGAAAGTTTTTCCTTGAAGGTCATCGCCTATTGGTGAGAAAACTGCACGTGCCGCATTATTGGCGAAGAAAATCACTTCGTCTGGCGTTGCAATGAGCATTGGCTCAGGAAGCAACTGTAAGATGTTCAGGTGCAACTTCTCCGTCATTTCTGCGGGTGCGCGGTTTACACTTCTCTTTTCTTCCTCTGGAAACGAAAACTTCGAATCAACTCTTTCAGCAGCGTTTGTTAAAACTTTTTCCAAACGCATATCGTCTTTCGTTTAATGTTTTGTGTTTTAGGGTAATGAGGTTGATTATACGCTTCTGTTCGTAAATGTATTGTGATGTAGCGCATAGCCGCCAACATTTTATCTGCCAAAAGAACTTGCGCCCAAGTTGTGAGCAGAGGGGGATTATTTGATTTGCGAAAACGCTATTTTATTGAATTTAATTGCCCGTATATCGGATAGGGTTCAGCGTTCAAACTTGGAGCCGCCCACGCTCGACATAATTTTTCCAATCATATCACTGTAAATCCGCGTGGCTTCAAGTTCATCTTTGCCGACCATCGAGTTTTGGTGCAATCCTTCCAAGACAAATTCCATTGCGGTGGCGAGTTCTTGTTTGTCTTTCGTCTGGAAGGTTTTTTCGGCAAACTCGCGCAAGCCTTTGACCTTATCCAACGCTTTGAAATACTCCTCGAACTTCATGTCGTCATACACATCGACTTGATTGCCTTGTGAGAACCAGCCTGTAATGGCGGCATAAACGCTTTGCCCTTGAACTTTCTTGTTAGGGTCGGGACAGTATTTTTTGAAGACTTGATTGATGGCTTTGCCAATGAGCAACTTGGCAACGTTAATAGCACCCTCTTGCTCACCTTCATAAACGAGCTCAACCTTGCCCGTGATGGCAGGCGCGACAAGAAACATATCCGAAATTCGCACGCATGCTTCGGATTCATCGTGTATGATGGCGCGACGCTCGGCACTGCTCACAAGGTTTTCCATCGCCGTAATTGTTAGCCGCGCCGAGACGCCCGACTTTTGGTCGACATATTCGCTCCGACGTGCTTCAAACGCAATGTGTTCAATGATTTCTCTGAAGTAATACGGCACTTTGACTTCCACCTCTGACGGGCGTTTCGTCCATGCTTCTTGCTCCGTGATTTTAATGCCAATTTCAATCGTTTTCGGATAGTGCGTGATGATTTGTGAATCAATACGGTCTTTGAGCGGCGTAATGATGTTGCCGCGATTGGTGTAATCTTCGGGGTTCGCGGAATAAATGATGAAAATATCGAGTGGGATTCTCACTTGAAAGCCGCGAATCTGAATATCCTTTTCTTGCATAATGTTCAGCAGGCCGACTTGAATGCGCGGTTGAAGGTCGGGCAGTTCATTGATGGCAAAAATGCCACGATTGGTGCGCGGAATAATGCCGTAGTGAATGACATTTTCGTCGGCGTAAGTCAGTTTTTGCGAGGCGGCTTTGATGGGGTCAATGTCGCCGATAAGGTCAGCGATGGTTACATCGGGCGTTGCGAGTTTTTCGCCGTAGCGTTCCGAGCGATGAAGCCACGCAATTTCGGTTTCGTCGCCTTCATGTAAGATTTTTTCGCGCGCG
>CALGMC010000165.1 GCA_937959145.1 uncultured Chlorobiales bacterium | reverse complement strand
AATGCGTTGCCGCCCCATGTTAAAACGATTGCAATTCCTGTTTTCGGCGATGAATCGCGAAGTGGGATTCCATTGCTTCGTGAAAACTTGACGCAAGCCACGACGGAGAAAATTCAAGCGCAAACGCCGCTCATTATTGAGCAAAATCGTGCCGCCGCAAACTCTGTCATTGAAGCCGTCATTACCTCTGTTACTGACGCGCCGAGCGTTGTCAGTGGCACAAATGAACGCGCAACGCGCAACCGTCTGACCATCAATGTTCAAGTTACTTATCGCGACTTGGTCAAAGGCAAGAAACTCTTTCAGAAAACCTTGAGCGGATTTGAAGATTACGCTGTGGGTAGCCTGCAAGGGAGAAACGCAGCGATTCAGGCGGCAAGCAATCAACTTACAGATTTGCTCGTCAACGAAGTGCTCTCGGGGTGGTAATCAAAAAGAAGAATTGAGAGCGTTAAGTGCCTGTAACTCTTAACGCTCTGCATTACCATGATTATGCGACTTTCGGCGCGGTTTCTTGGGGTAATTCAACAGGCAAACCGACTAAGGTTTCCTTGATGAGAAAGTCAACGACGGCTTTAATGTCGCCTGTTTTGTGATAGACTTCCAACTGTTTGCGTGCGCTGGTGCCGTGTTCCAAGATTTTGTAGATGGTATTGATTTCATGGCGAGAGCCTAATTCCTCGACGGCATTATCGACGAAGCGGAGCATTTCGAGAATCAAATCGGGTGTGCTCACTTTTTGCTTTTTGCTGAAATCGATGAGTTGCCCGGTTAAGCCATAGCGCGCCGCCAAAAATTTATTCTCTTCAATCAATGCACGGCTGTAACCTTTGAACTGCATGTTGCGGCGATAAAGGTCGTAGAGCGTTTTTGCGGTGGCTTGAATGAGCGCGGCAACAGCGATTGATTCATCAACGCGCGTCGGAATATCGCAGATTCGAATTTCAATCGTGTCGAAGAACGGGTGCGGACGAATATCCCACCAAATTTTCTTTCCGTTGTCAATACAGCCGGTTTTGATGAGCAGTTTGACATAGTCGTCGAAGTCGGAAGCAGAGTGAAACAGGTCGGGAATGCCAGTGCGCGGAAAACTTTTGAAGACTTGGGTGCGCCATGAGAAAAGCCCCGTCGGTCTGCCAAGCCAGAAAGGGGAACTGGTTGTGAGTGCGAGAATATGCGGCAGAAGGTAGCGCATTTGATTCATGACTTCAATTTGCGCTTCTTTATCGGCGATGCCGATGTGAACGTGCAATCCAAAAATGAGATTGGCGCGGGCAATGTCTTGCAAGTCATTGACTAAGCCGTGATAGCGGTCGTGGTCGGTAATGTCCTGCACTTTCCAATCCGAGAACGGGTGCGTTGAAGCGGCGACGATTCGGAAACCCTTGCGAATGGCAAGTTTGGCAAGGTCGGTGCGCAACCCAACTAAATCTTCGCGGGCTTCTTGGATATTTGCACAAACGCCTGTTCCGACTTCAACAACGGATTGGTGCATTTCAGGCTTGACGCGCTCTTTAAGCAGTTTTGAGCCGTCTTCGGATAAGATTTGTTGAATTTGGCTTTTGAGTTCGCGCGTATGAGGGTCAACAATTTGATACTCCTCTTCAATGCCGATGCTGAATCGCTCTTTTTGCATTGAGTTGCTCCGTTCAGGTTGAGTTGAAAATTCAGATGGTGTTAGGACTTAGCGGAAGATACAAAAGCGAACTGCGCTTGCAAAATAGTGTTCAATATACTACACGGTTTCGCCCGCTGTTTTTGGCTTCGTAGAGTTTCTCGTCGGCTTCGGCGAGCAGTTTTTCATAGTGGCTCACACGCACATTGTCAGACACGCCGAAACTCATCGTTACAGAAAGTTGCTTGTGAATTTCCGACCAAGGGTAATGTTCCACAGCGGCGCGCAGTTTTTCACACAGCAAAACGGCTTTTTCTTTCGGCGTTTCAGGAAGCACCAATACAAACTCTTCGCCGCCGAAACGCGCAACCGTATCAACCGAGCGTGAATAGGCTTTGAAAATTCGCCCTAATGTTTTTAAGACTTCATCACCGACTTGGTGCGAAAATGTATCGTTGATTTTTTTGAAATAGTCAATATCGCACATGACCACCGAGAGCGGATTGCCGTAGCGTTTGGCACGCTTGAACTCTTGCTCCAACTGCATATTCAAGTAGCGGCGGTTGTATAAGCCTGTCAAGGCGTCTTCGCGCGTTTGCTTTTCTAAAACTTCCGTTTGCGCACGCAGTTCAGCGAGTAATTTCGTTTTGACTTCATTGGCGTCGGCAAGGTCTTCAAGGGCGCGTTCTTTTTCTTTGAGCGATTCAGTGAGTTCCTGTTCAATCTGTTTGGCACGGGTAATGTTTCGCATTAACCCCATGACAGCATAAATTTTTTGAGATTCATTGCGCACGGGCACAAGTTGAATCGCATAGACTTTATCTCTGACTTTGACCTCTGTTTCGGCGGTCTTTCCTGAAAAGACACGTTTGAGCAAGCGATCGATGCCGTCAAACATTTTTTTATCAACTTCTTGAGCCAATTTACCCGTCCATAATTCAGGCGAAATACCGTCTTTGCGCATTTCACTGCCTTCAGCAATCAAAAAGCGTCCTTCTCGGTCGAGTAAAAACATATTGCTATCAGGAATGTGCCGCGCCAGCGTGAGGTAGAGTTGTCGGTTGTAGGTGTTTTCGGCTTCAATGCGTTTTTGCTCGGTTATGTCGCGCAAGGTCATTAAAACGCCAATGACTTCGTGGTTTGAATCGAAGAGCGGACAGACGCGCACGAAAATCCAGTTGTCTTTTTGATGCTTCAAATCAAGATGAACATCGGCTAAGTGATGCTCACCATTTAGGGCATCTTTGAAAAGTTTTTTGAGAACAGCACCTGCTTTCGGAGGCAGCGCGTCAAACAACAGTGTTCCGACTGCTAGACTCTTTTTGAGCGTCGATTTTGTCCATTCTGAAAAGCCATCGTTGCGCTCTATGATTTTGAACTTTTTGTTAACTGCACAAATCGCCAATCCCATCAAGTTCCAAAAACTGTTCAAATACATCTGCGCCAAATACAGATGCGTTTCTGTAGTGTCGCCCGATTGGGGAGAGATGGATTTTCCGACCGATGCTTTCGCTCTTGTCTTGGGTCTCAGGTTGCTTCTCGCTTGCTGTTTCATTTGGGTCTTCATAATTAACAAGCCCGCAATCAGTCTAAACGCTCAAAAGCTGTTTATGAAATGCGGTGTTAGGTATGGCTGTTTGTGCTACAGTTGCATAAAAATAAAGATTTAGCGTGCGAATGAAAAACGCGCAATGCAACTTACACCAGCGTAGCGTTACTCTTGTGCGCTTTGTGCTCTAGCAATTGGTTCAGCGAGCCGAGCGGGCGAAATGCGAATCTCGCTCAACGCTTTGGCAATCGCACTTTCTGCATCGTTGCCTAATCCTTTTGCCGTGAACGAAGTCGAGCTCAGCACGCCGCCCCCGCGCCGCTGAAATTGAAGTGTGAGCGTTACATCTTTCACAATCACCTCGCCGCTCATGCCTTGAACAGATGCGGCTTCGCGGGCAGAAACTGTGGCTTTGGCAATCAAGGGTGCGCCAACTTTGAGCGTTGCGCCGTTCTTGGAAAGCGCGTCGGAAAGTTTTTGCTCAATCATGCGTCGGGCGCGGTCGTCCTCAATTTCGCTTAAATCCAATTCGCACGTAAAATTTGACGACTTCAGCGCAAAGTCAAACGAAACCGATGCGTTCTGGCGAACTTCGTTGCGCATTTGCGGCGAAAGTTGTTTGAGCTCGAGCGAAGCGACGATTTTTCCTTTTCCGCCTTGCACGCCATCGGCTTGTGCGATTGGGCTAAACGACGCCACGCCCTCGTTGTTTGTGGTTACTTTTCCTAACTCGGTTTCGCCTGCGGTAAAGACGATTGAAAGCCCGCGCAGCGGCGCGCCGCTTTTGGTTGTGGCTTTAACCACCAACGGCTTCTCAAAGGCTCTGCCCAGACTGCCCGTTTGATTGTTTCCTGAAACCATCGTCAAGCGCACATCGGCAAGCGTGCTTCGCATGGCGGCTTCGACTGCCGACGGCTGAACGGCTTTTGAGAACTCGAATACTTCTCCCGAAATGCGATTGAAAAATTCGCGCTTCGGTTCGGCTTCGTCGAGCGTGTTGATGACTTCGAGATACGCATTGATGGCTGTGGCCACATCTTTTCCTGCAAATGATTCCGCCGTAGTAAGCCGCTCGGTAAGGGACGTTTGATACGCTTGAAGTTCACGGCGGAGCGGACGCAGAAAATCATCTTTGCTCAATACTGCAAGCGCGAAGACGCGAATGCCTTGCTTGTGCGTCTCGACAATGCGTGCACCCGTGAGTTCGACATTCTCAATAAGGTTATCAATTTTTTCGTCGAGGCTTTGCGTGAAAATGGAGTTTGCGCCTTCGGTTTCTTCGCGCTTGGTGAAGGTCGTTTTAGCTTTGACGGTTGTTTTGAACTGTGCGGCAATTTGCTTGATGGCGGCTTCTTTGGCTTTCTCTTCGGCATTGCCGCCGACAGCACTCGAGACGCCAATCCAAAACTGTTCAGGCGGAAATCGTCGGTCTTGATTGCGTTCTACCCATTCAGGCGTTTGGGCGGTGATGCCTTTGGAGGCGCACGCTGAAAGCGTTGCAAGGAAAACGAGAATGAAAATGCGGTTCATCTTGAAGCGTGTTGAGACGTTTGATAAGTTTCAATCAACTTGCCTTCAGGCTCTGGTTCAAATAAGTTTCTGACATAGAGGCTATACGGGTGAAAAGAAAGTTCCCCATTGTTCCAAAAAAGTTCGCCGTCACAAAGTCGAAAGTCGGCAAACATCTCCTCGCAAAGATACTTGCGGATTTGCTCGTTGCGAGATTGTGAGAGAAAAGGCTCAAAATCAATGAGCGAGATTTTTCCATCTTGAAAAAAAATCCTCAGCGTGAATGCCCCGATGCGCTCTACTTTTTCAATTTTCATGATTTCAATTTTTGCGTGATTTGAACAGTGCGAATTGAAGATCCTTTTACGAAAAAATCATTCCACTTCTTGACAATTTCTCTCACGCAGAACATATAGGCATTTTCAATCGGTATGATTTCAATAATACTTTCTCTTTCCTCACAGCGACCATGAATATCAACAGGTTCATGGTCGTTTGCATAAAAGAAGACACGTGTTCCAAGATACTCGTAGAGCGTGGGCAAGACTAATCTCCCGTATTATCAATCGCGAGCAAAAGCAATTTGCGATTAACGCTCACACGTTTGAGTTTCGCGAAGTTTTTGCGAATGGTCGGATTCGCATTGACGGCTTTTTCCAACGCACGGAAAAGTTTCGTTGGCGTGTCGTAATCTTTTTGCCAAATCACATAGTCGAGCGTTCGGTCGGTTACAGCGACTTGGCGTGTCGATGAAGCAAATTTTTTCAGCACGTCTTCTATTGCGTCGGAAATATCGAAGAGGTCTTTGTAATCGCCGACGATTCGGAAAATGAGTTTGTATTGTTGTCCGCGTTCAAGGTCTTGTTTCCAATAGGCGTCGATTCGGGAAAGGGTTTTATCAATCGCGGAGTTCATGGCTTCTTCAATGAGGGCGGCAGTTGAAGTCGAGGGGCGTTCAGGGCTGAAGCCGGTTTCTGTGCCGAGCAGGCGTCCGGTGGTGGTTTCAAAAGCGCGACAGCCAACGCTGGCTTTGCTCCCGAATGTGCCTTTTTCAATCTGCACATTGTAAGTGATGTAAATATCAGCACCGATGGTGAGCGCAAGTTGATAGGCGATGTCCGTTTCCATGCTTTTCAAATTGGCTTGGGCTTCGGCAAGGTCGGCAATGACTTGTCGCTGTTCGGGCACTTCGACCGTGTATTTGCGTGCGGTGAGATACGATTCAATCACTTCCGCACCTTTTTTGAGTTCGCTGTCGGTTTGCAAGGCTTCAATCGGGCTTTGTCCGCGTGCGACTTCGGGCAGAACCATAATCACGGGATTGCCAATGGCTTCCGAAAGGTCGGCACGCGAGGCGATGATGCCGCGTTTGGCAAGGTCTTGCGAGAGTTTTTCTTTATTGACGCGGACAAACTTTTCAACCTTCACGCCGCCGCGAATCCGCACACGCGAAAGCATTTCATTCCCAAAAAATGTGATGTAATTGTTGATGTTGGAGAGATTAAAAAACTCGCTCTCAATTTTACTGAAGTTCGCTTTCTCTTCGTCAGTTTGAAGGAGCGGGTCTGTGCCGCTATAAAGCACGAAATAAACGGCGGCTTTGCGCGCGTCATTTTCTGCATCTTCGACTTCTTTGCCAATTCCTTTGGCTTTCAGCGAAACTTCTGCCGACGAGAAAGTTTCTACAAAAACCGCTTCACGCGATTCGGGCAACTGTGCGAGCATCGAAGAGCAACTTGCTGAAATAAATAGCGTTAGGAAAAACAAGAATAAGAGTCGCATAGGTGTGTTTGTTGAGTTCGCAAAGGCTTTCGTAATGCTGTGCGCAAAAGTTACGACGCTCTGACGCCTCATTTTGTTAGGATTGAGCACCGAAAAGATACGCATTTTGATTTGACTAACATTTGACAATCCTTTGACCCCGCCTTGACAACTGCCCCCTCACTTTCTCCGATAATTGCACCTGTAAGTCATCAATATCAGTTCAAAGAAAATTTCAAACAACTAAAACTTACAGGAGGAACAACCCATGAAAACCGCAACGCTTTCGCTCAGCACCGAACACACATCAGGCTGGTATGTCGCTACGCCCTATGCGTTTCAGCAACGCGACGAGATGGGCAAGCGCATGCTCGTTGGCGTCATCATTGCGATTGCGCTTTACGTGCTCGTATTAGGAGCGTATTTCATCAGCACGCACCATTCAGAGCCGTTGCCGATTGCACCCTCTCGCAAATCTATCGTCATCAATCCGATTGAGATTGTGCCGCCAAGTCCGCCCGATGTGCGTCAAGCGTCAAAGCCGATTGAAACTGTAAGCACCAGAGATGTCGCGGCAGGAATTTTATCTGACCTTGCCAGCGACAAAGCCCTCACAAAGCAAGCCGTGAGAGACGCTGTTCAAATGGCAACTGCGCTCGCTATTGAAAGCGGACTTAGCCAAGCCTTAACTGCGATTGATAAAGCCTTCGGCGATGGATTGCCAACCCCAACCGCAGGCTCGAAAAATACAGGCATGCTTGACGGACTTGAAGGCAAGATGGGCGGATTGGTCGGCTTGAACGCAAGCCTTGCAAAAAGTGAGTTCGGAAACGACCTGCGCACGCTCATCGAGCGCGTTGCCGAGAATGGCGGATTAGGCGACGCACAAAAAGCAAATCTCGGAGGAAACCAATCGCGCGCCACAGGCTTGGGGCGGCAAGGCATTAAGGTTGCCGTGCGCAAACAAAACTTAATCACCAAAGAAAATCTGCGCCCTGCTGACGACATCGCGCACGTTTTGGAACGCTATCAGCCTGCTTTGCAAGACCTTTACACACAGTTCAGTGTCATTGGCAACGCCAAAGCCACGATTCAATTTGTCATCGCGCCCGACGGCATTGTAACAGATGCCCATGCGGTAAGCAAATCGTTTAACAACCCAAGTTTCGAGCGCGGCATGCTCACCACCATTCGGCGCATGCGCTTCTCAACCATTCAAGCCAAAGCCAATCAAACCGTAACCGTGCCGTTCAACTTTTCTGATGAACGCAATTAACG
>CALGMC010000164.1 GCA_937959145.1 uncultured Chlorobiales bacterium | reverse complement strand
GGCATTGACGACGAAATGAATTACAAGTATTCTGACTATGCAGGCATTTCGGCAAAAAATAAAATCGTGTTGGTGCTTGGCGGCGAGCCACAAGAAGACAATCCCTCAAGCGTTTTTGCAGGCACAACTGCGACAAAGTGGAGCGATTCGCGCGTCAAAACTCGTGCGGCGTTTGAACAAAAAGCCGCCGCTCTGCTGATTGTTTCAGACCTCAACGGCATTCCGATTCGCGAGCAACTCAAGCCCGAACTGCGCGATATGATGGTCATGAGCACCATGTCGCTTGTCGGTGAAAAAGCATCGCTCACGGCTTCGCCGCTTGCTCAACCGAAGCAAAGTGTGCCTGTTTTTTACATCTCGTCTGAAATTGCCAATCATATCTTGAAGCCGAGTGGCAAAACGGTTTCAACGCTTCGTTCCGGAATTGACAGAACAGGAAAGCCAAATTCGTTTGATATTCCCAATGCAACGGTTTCGCTCGCGATTGATTTTTCCGAAAAAATTGTGGAGACGGAAAACGTTTGCGCCATGCTTGAAGGCTCAGACGAGACCATGAAACAAGAAGCCATCGTCATTACGGCACACTACGACCACATCGGCGCAGGCGCAAGTGGCAACATCTACAACGGTGCTGACGACGACGGCAGCGGCACAACCGCCGTGCTCGCCCTTGCCGAAGCCTTCGCCAAAAATAACATCAAGCCAAAGCGCAGTCTCATCTTTATGACCGTTTCAGGCGAAGAAAAAGGATTGCTCGGCTCGGATTACTACACCCAACACCCAACCTTTCCGCTCAAAAACACGATTGCAAATCTGAACATCGATATGATTGGTCGAATGGGCGGCGACTACGAACATTCCGACAACCCGAACTACATCTATGTGATTGGCTCGGATAAAATCTCAACTGATTTGGATAGCGTCATGAAAGTTGAAAACGCGCTGACGGAAAACCTGCTCTTGGACTACAAATACAACCGCGACGACGACCCGAACCGATTTTATTACCGAAGCGACCACTACAATTTCGCTAAGAACAACATTCCTGTCATTTTCTTCTTTAACGGCACGCATGCCGATTATCACGGCATTCATGACGAAGTCGATAAAATTCACTTCGAGAAAATGGCGAAGGTTGTGCGGCTCGTTTTTGGGATTGCTTGGAACTTATCAAATCGCGCAGAACCGCTGAAAAAGCGCGCGTTGTAGCCGGGCTATTGCTGTGCGCCGTAGCGTTCGAGCAGTTCGGCGGCGCGTTTGCCTGCGTCGTTATTTGGATTGAGATTGCGCGCGGTTTGCCAAAGTTTTTTTGCCTCGTCCCACCGTTCAATTTGGGCGTAAAGAATGCCCAAGTTGAGATGCGCTTTTTGATGGGTTGGATGTTCATCGACGACGCGGCGCATTTCCGTGACGCCTTCGCGCTGTAAGCCTTGATTGAGCAGGCAGATGGCATAGTCGACACGCGCATCAGGATTTTTGGGGTCGAGTTCTAAATAGCGTGCGTAAAGTTGCGCGGCGGTCGCGTGTTCTTTTGCATCGTCGTAAAGATTGGCGGCACGAAGCAGAAGTTTCGTTTCGTTTCGGTCTGTGGCTTCAAAGGCGGCAATGCTCCACTCGCCGCCTAAATCCAATCGTTCATTTTCAATGAAGACTTCGGAGAGCGCAAGTGCGGCAAGTCGTTTTTTGCTTTTGTCTGTTTCTTTTTCGTATTGCGCTTTCAACACGTCAATTCGTTCTAAAACAGATTTATCCGTGATTACTTTTGGCGGCGGCGCATCGGGCTGAATTGCACGCGAATTGACCGATGGATTTTGCGTTTCAGGCTGTGCGCCCGCACCCGCCGCGCCCGATAGCGAAAACCCCTTCTTGCCTGAAATAAGCCCTTGATAACCCAGCACGCTGAAGAGTAACAACATCGCAACGCTTACGAAAATCAATGTTGTTTGCTCTTTTTTAGCCGAAGATATTTCAGCAGTTTTTGAGGATTTTTTTCGCTCTGGCTTTGGCGTGCTTGTGGCAATAGGATTTATCGATGAAGCATCTCTCGCTTCTGATTCTTCCTCGCTTACGGTCAAATCGCTTCCGCAATTATGGCATTGCGTATCGCTTGATGCGACTGCAACGCCACACGACGGACAGAAAATTTTTTCTGTTTCAGCAATTTCAGATGATGTGTTCAACGTGTTCATTGTTAAGGCTTCAATCCTTTCTTCAATTTGTCGCTCACAACGGCTTTGAACTCTTTGGAGATTTTGAACGTGGGCACATACTTTTCTTTGATGAGCACTTTTTCGCCCGTTCGAGGATTGTGCGCAATGCGTTTATTTTTTTTGCGCACGTTGAACGTGCCGAAGCCTCTGATTTCAATGCGCTCGCCCGATTTGAGCGATTCAATAATGGTTTGTATGAATCCATCAACGACGGTTTCGGTTTCCTGCTTGGTTAAGCCCGACCGCGTTGCAATAATTCCGACAATGTCTGCTTTTGTCACGGTACTACTGAAAGATTAGTTGGTTTGATGAATCAAACTTTTGATGAGATTTGAAAATTAGCCCTTGAACCAAAGTCGCGCCGCGACGATAACTAAAAACAGCGCGAAACCCTTGCGAATCCATTCTTCTGAAGCGGATAGCGCGACTTTGGAGCCGACAAGCGACCCGACAAATAAACTTGATGCAATGACAGCGGCATACTTCAGATGCTCGGTTGTAATTTTTCCCGCCTTGTAATATTCAAGTGCGCCCAAAATTCCAACGGGAAGTAAAAATACCAAGAGCGACGTGCCGGTTGAAGTATGTTGCGAAAAGCCTAAGAGCAATGCTAACGCCGGAACAATCACCACGCCGCCGCCGATGCCGAACATACCCGACAGAATTCCCGCCGCTAATCCAATCGCTAAAAGCGCAATCCAAATCATTTGCTTAATCCTTGATTGAGTCGTGCCTTGATTGAGTCGTGCTTATTCCGATGTTTGTTCAACGGGCTCAAGTGTTTCACCAGCGATGACTTTATCAATTTCCATATTGTCCAAAGTTTCGCGCTCGACAAGCGTTTTAGCAAGTCGGTGGAGAATGTCGATATTTTCGGTCAAGATGCGCTTTGCCTCTTGCATGCAGGTGATAACAATATGACGCACTTCGCTGTCAATGGCGACGGCGGTTTCTTCGCTGTAGTCACGCATGCGTCCGAAGTCGCGACCGAGAAAGACTTCTTGTTGTTTCGAGCCGTAGTTAAGCGGTCCGAGTTTTTCGCTCATGCCCCATTCGCACACCATTTTGCGTGCGAGTTCAGTTGCGCGCTCGATGTCGTTGCCTGCGCCTGTTGAAATTTCGTGGTAGATAATTTCTTCTGCGGCGCGCCCACCCAGCGCGTAAGTAATCATCGCGATGAGATATTCTCTTGTGTAGGTGTATTTGTCCTCGAGCGGAAGGTATGATGTTAATCCTAACGCTCTGCCGCGCGGAATGATGGTTACTTTGTGCACGGGGTCGGAGCCTTTGGTGAATTTGGCGACAAGCACGTGCCCTGATTCGTGATATGCGGTTACTTCTTTATCCTTTGCAGAAATCAAAACGCTTTTGCGTTCAGGACCCATAATCACTTTGTCGCGGGCTTCTTCGAGGTCGGCTTTGGTAACTTCGGTGCGGTTTGCACGTGCGGCGAGCAAGGCGGCTTCGTTGCAGAGATTGGCTAAATCGGCACCCGCAAAGCCGGGCGTGCCTTTAGCAATCGTTTTGAGGTCGACGTCCTGCGCGATTGGAATTTTGCGTAAGTGAATTTTGAGAATTTTTTCTCTACCGACGACATCGGGCTTATCGACAACGACTTGTCGGTCGAAGCGTCCGGGACGAAGCAGAGCCGAGTCGAGCACATCAGGGCGGTTTGTAGCGGCAAGTAAGATGATGTTTTCACTTGTATTGAATCCGTCCATCTCGACAAGGAGTTGATTCAAGGTT
>CALGMC010000163.1 GCA_937959145.1 uncultured Chlorobiales bacterium | reverse complement strand
AAGCCTTGCATTTGCACGCCTGTGCCATGGTCGTACATAATGGCAAGCCCTGTTTGTTCTTCGAGAACTTCGTTCAAGCGCATCGCGCCCTGTTGCTCAATGCGCTTTTTAGAAATCACCGAGACGGGAATGGCTACTTCTCCTAACTCTCGTTCCGAGCGCGTCGCTGTCACAACCACTTCTTGGCTCTCAACTGTTTTCAAGGTGTCTTCTTTCACACGCTCTTTTTTTGCAGTGCTGTCTATGCTCTGACCAAATGCCGTGGGTATATTTATAATTAGACAAATTCCAAATAAAATTTCAAAAAAAATTTTTTTGCCCATCATTTTACCATCAAGTTTTCTTTGTGATGTTTCAAGAGTTCTTCAATCACGAGGCACGCGAGTTCGACATTGCTTTTCATGAGTTCCAAAAACTTTTCGCGTGGCACGAGCAAAATTTCCGTTGGCAGTGCAGACCTGACATCGTCGTTTAGTTTCTCGTTTTCCAAGAGTTCAACGAGGTAAAGCGGACTGGTTATCGGCGTCGGTTCAATTTCACCCGATAAGACGAACAACGCGGCACGCTGCGCTTCTCCCTTTTTGAGTATGATTTTCCCTTGCTCATATCGGCGCACGCGCCCAAGCGTGAAAAGTTTATTACGAACGATTCGACTTGCCTTATTCAACATGCTTATTTAGAATTAGTCTAATCTAACGTTTCCATCGTTTTCTTCCAAACGAGTTTTGAAACAAAAAAGGCGAGTTTTGCTCGCCTTGAAAGTTCTCGTTGAAGGTTGATTACGGCAGAAGGATTCCGCAAGAGATGACGGAAGTCCACAATCCGTTTTTGCCTTCGGCGGATTGCGTCACGTTGAACGTCTTAACCACCTTGCCGCTCATTTTGTAGATGTCTTCGCGCTCGTCCCAAGCGGTGTTCGGGTCAAACTCGACGCCGAGTGTAGTTGCCAGCATGGTGGCGGCGAGGTCTTCGGCATATTCGCCCGCAACTTTTTCAGTTTCGCCATATGGGTGGTGCTCAGAGAGATAGCCATATTGCGTGCTTGTGTCAGAAGGCAGTGCCACGCCGATCGAGGCGGCAATTAGGCGATTGTGCTCGTTGGTTGCCACGCGCGCCATAACGCAGAAGGTAATCTGACCGGGTTGAAGAAGTTTCAATCCTTCTTCAACGCTGATGCGCTTGCACCCCGTTGGAAAAATGCTCGATACGGTTACCAAGTTGCATTTTTCAATTTTTGCGTCTCTGAGCGCAAGTTCAAATGAAGAGAGATATTCTTTGTGCCGTCCGACACCTTTCGTGAAGAAAATTTTGGTAGGAACGAATGACAAGGCAGTCTCCGCTATGTTTTAATGGTTGAAAAATTGTGATGTTGTTTCAGAAAAGTGGTGCAATAATACGAAAAAAATAAAATCACCGACCGATTATTTTCGCACAAGGCGGAAAAATTTTCGCTTGCCAACTTTGAGCACCTTCGCGTCCGCTTCAAGGTTCAAAACAAATTTTGCATCAGTCAATTTTTCATCGTTCATCGTTACGCCGCCTTGCTCGATGAGCCTCCTTGCCTCGCTCTTTGTGTTTGTTGCTTTGGCTTTAAGCAGTGCGTCAAGCAGTCCGATTGTCGATTCCTCAATGATGATTTCCTCAATGTCGTCAGGCACACCGCCTTGCGAAATTTTTTCCGATGCCTCCAATTCTTTCTGTGCCGCTTCTTCGCTATGAAAAAATTTTACAATGCTGAACGCCAATTTGCGCACGGCGTTGCGCGGATTTTCTTTAAGCAAATATTGCAACTCAGTTAGTTCTTCGTTGTTCAAGATTGCGGTGAGGCGGGCGTATTTCTCGACGAGCGTGTCAGGCGTTTTGAGCGCGGCTTGAAACATCTCGCGCGGCGAATGATTGAAGCCAATGTAGTTATCGAGCGATTTAGACATCTTTTGCACGCCATCTGTGCCTTCCAAGAGCGGCAGCGTAATGCAAATTTGCGGTTCATTGATACCATACTCGCGCTGAATATCGCGTGCAACCAACAAGTTGAATTTTTGGTCCGTGCCGCCAAGCTCGACATCGTTTTTGAGCTCGACCGAATCCATCGCTTGCGCCAGCGGATAGAGCAACTCGTGGACTGAAATCGGCTCACCCGATTTGTAACGCTTCTCAAAGTCGTCGCGCTCCAACATACGCGCTACCGTATAGCGACTTGCCAATCGAATCACATCAGCAAACGACATCTTGCCCAGCCATTCTGAATTGTAACGAATCGTGGTTTTGGATTTATCGAGAATTTTGGCGGCTTGCTCGAAGTAGGTTTCGCCGTTTTTGCGCGTCTCTTCGAGCGAGAGTTGCGGGCGCGTTTTGTTCTTGCCGCTTGGGTCGCCAATCATGGCGGTGAAGTCGCCGATAATCAAAATTGCTTCGTGTCCTAAATCTTGGAAGTCGCGCAGTTTGCGAAGCACAACGGCGTGCCCGAGATGCAAGTCAGGTCTTGACGGGTCGGCACCGAGTTTCACTTTCAGCGGCGTGTTGGTTTTGAGGCTATGCTCGAGTTTTCGCGCAAGGTCTTCCTCAGAAATAATTTCAACCGTATTGCGCTTGATGAGGTCAAGTTGTTCGTTGAGCGATGGAAAGTTCATGTTAGAGTTTTTTGAAGCGCAAATGTCTGAAACGCGATTGAATTTCGCAATGCTTTTTTGAATGTCGTGAGTTATGTTGTTTGAAAAACGAGTTTGACTGATTCTACTTTTTGCTCAATGCAACTTGCCAGCCACTTGATAAACGGCTCGCTATCGTTCAAGCACGGCACATAATGGACCTTGAATCCTGCGGCGGTTGCTTCTTCGACGCCTTCTAAATCGGCTTCGCTGTTGTCGGCAAAAAATCCGAATGGGAACATCACGATTTCACTTATTCCTTCAGCCTTAAATTCTTCCAAGGCTTTCTCGAGCGTTTCAGGCATCCACTCGCCGCCGAATTTGTGGTTCATTGCACCGAGTTTGATTGAGGCAAACGGGTTACGTTCATCGCGTTCAATGGCTGATTTCAATTTCTCGAAAAAGTCGAGCGTCTCTTGATAGCCTGTGTTGATTTTCAGCGTTTCGCCTTTGCTATCTTTAACGAGCGTTCCGTGTGCAGTAAGTGCCAATCCGATTTTGTTTGGAAGGCTTTTCGGCAGTCGTTCAAAAATATGATTGACGCAAATTTGCACGAGTTCGTCGTTGTTCCAGAGGTGCTTCATCACGCGCACTTTTTGAAAGGCGATTTCTTTGAAATCGTTGATGGCGATATAGCACGAAATTCCGCATGCAAATTCTGACTCAATCGGAATCATTGGAACGGTGATAATCGCGTCAAAATCTCTTGATTCGTGCATGACGGTTTCAAAATATGGCGGCACGAAGTAATAAGCCTCACGCACGACGTAAGTTCTCTCGTTGGAATTTTGATTCAAAATTGCTTGCAATGCGTTGGCTTGGCGTCGCGTGATTTCGTTGAGTTTTGAACGATAGCCCAATTTCCCCCAATACGACTTGCGTTTCAGGCTTCGCATCGTGGCAATGAAGATTTGAAGCGGTTTTGGAAGATTGGCAATGCGCGAGGTGATGTAGTGCAAAATACGCGACGAATTCGGATACAACTGCTTGAAGGTGGCTTCTTCAACTTCCCCGTAGGTGGCAAGAAGCACGGCAACTTTTTTTGGCATGATACTTCACAATTAAATTGATGCCGATAAAAACGGCGTGCGTTGCTATTTCATTTCAACCCGTCGTTCATAAAAAAAGCGCAACCCTTGCGAATTGCGCTCTGATGATTCTTTTTGTGCACTTGCTCACGCGGCTTTTTGCGCCAGAACTTTGGTCTTCACGAAGTAATCCGCGCCGAAGAGCACGGCAGTAAAAAACACATCACCGAGCACTTGATTGCGATAAAATGGAATTGCCGCAATGTAGCACGCGCTCAATCCTTCAACAGTGTAGCCATACCAGCCGCTAAGCCAAACGCCGAAGTTTGTTACCACGAAGAAAACCAGCGAGCCGACGAGCGTTCCGAGCGCAAGGCGCGGAATGCTGAACGAACGGCGAACCCAAAATCCAATCAGGCTAATCAACATAAATGCGCCATAAACATACCACATGCCGCTGTGAAAGCCGGGAAACGGCGACACGCCTGCGCGATACATCACTTCAAAAATCGTATCTGAAAGGAGCATCGCCCCAATCGGAATGAGCAGAGCCTGCTTTTTATCTTTCATTTTGACCGCACCGAACAAGGCAACGGCGGCAATGGCGGTAAAATTGGCGGGGTGCGGAATCAGGCGCGAGAGTGCGCCGACGAAGACTAAAATTATTTCGGTCATGTTTAATGCGTTAAAATGTTCGATTTTGGAACTCAAATTACGAAAGTTTGCGCTATTTAATTTCTTGCAATTTGTGTTCGGTCAGTCCAAGTTGAATGGCACAGCCGAGCACTTCGCCAGCGAGTTTGAACGGGTCTTTGGAAAGAATGTCTTTGTCGACGTTGGTGTAGCAAGTCAAGCCGGCGTCTTTGCTGACGATAAAGCCAGTGAGTTTTTCTTTTTCTTCGGCAAAGAAGATGACTTCGCCAAGTTCTTCGCTGGTGATGAAGTTGGTGCAGTGGTGAAGTTGATTGAGCCCGACGGGCGAAAAGACTTGAATCAAGTTGCCTTTGCGGTTGCCAATTACCAAGTCAGTGAAGATTTCAAGCGTAATTTTTCTTCCGCTGATGTAGTCATTGACGACGAAGCGAAACAGGTTGCCTTCTTTTTTCGGCTCTTCGGTCGCGAGTGTTTTTGCGATTTTGGCGATGTCTTTTTTTGAGAATTGGTAGCTCATGCGTGGTTGTTCAAGACGGGTTCAGAGTTTTGACAATTTTGGTTGATTAGATTTTCAAAACGGCGAATCAGCAACGGAATTGAGCGCAACGATAATGCCTGCAATCGCCGCGCACATTGCACCTAAAATCGTAAAGTTTCTTGTGGTTGCAAAAGGTTCTTCTTTCAAAATGATTTTGGCAGTATCGCTTTGGGCGTTTCGTTTTTGGGACTCAATCAGTCCTTGTTTGAGTGTTTGAGATGTTGCACCTTGCTTAAATTTCTCGCAGTCGGCGTTGAGTTTGTTGAAGGTTTTTCGTTCCGATTCGGTTAGGCTTGCTTTTGGAAGCGATTTGAGGCGCAGAAACTCCGCGTCGTTGCACGGGTTGCTTGATTGCGCCACCGCTGATTGATAAGCAACCAGCAATGCGAAAAGCATGATTAAGTAACTTGGAACGCAGAGGCGAATTTTCTTTGACATTGACCTTTCACGGTTGATGGAAGGCAGAATATAAGGAATCGGACAATTTCCGATATGCTGTTCTCAAAAAGTTTTATCTTTGCACTTCTACTTCTATCTATGTCATAAACAAACCATAATGCATAAACTCGTCTCGCTTTTTTCAAGACTACTGCATTTACTCTTACCAATTCGTCGCTACGATGCGAAGGATTTTCTATCCAAAGGCATTCAATCGGGCGACATCAAAAAAATCTTACTCATACACTTGCAGCAACTTGGCGACACGCTTGTTTTCACGCCGGCTGCGCGCGCTTTGCTTGAACAATGTGGTCATCTACAAATTGACGTTCTTTGCAACAGCGTTAGTTACGAAGTTTACAAGCACATGCCACACATTCGGCGTTTTTATGTGGACAAGTATTGGTTTTTGGGAAAAGGCGAAAGGAGACTCTCGCTTCTTTTTAAGTTACTTCGTGAAATTCGTCGTGAACGCTATGATTTAGCCATTCTTGATGCGGAAGAAGTTGCTCTTAAATATCCAATGATTGCTTTTTTGACAGGTGCGCGTTATCGTTTAGGATACAATGTCAATTGGCGCGGTTTTCTCAACAATGTGATTCCTGATTTTCCGAAATCCTCTAACTCTGTTTTTCGAAATCTCAATCTTTTGAAAGTGGCAGGAGTTGCTTATACCTCTTCTGACACATGGCTTCCAACATCTGATTCTGACAAGAAAGCGGCACAGCAGATTTTGAATCAATATAGTTCTGACTGCATTCCGATTGTGATTCATCAAGGCAGTAATTTTTCCTCGAAGCATTGGTTCAAGGAAAATTGGATTGCGCT
>CALGMC010000162.1 GCA_937959145.1 uncultured Chlorobiales bacterium | reverse complement strand
TTTCTCACCTCGTTCGGAATAACAGAGTTTTTCCCAATTTTCTCATATCTTGGAACGAAAAAAACATTTCTGAACTTACTCAAACGCTTATTCGCTTTTTCCGCTAAAACCAAACGGCGCATGTTCCGCATGCTCAACAATCGTTACATTTTCAATGGCGACTCGCCCAAAGTTCAGACATTCCACCTCTCCGATGTGATTCGTCGTGTTAATGAAAAACTCGCGCGCGCTGGCACGTATTGATGTTACTCTCCACTATTGCCCATGCTGAACGAAGTGAAGAATCCCCTTTGACGAGTAGCGAGTAGTGAGTAACAGGAAGAAAGCAACTCTTCACTCTTCATGACTCACCACATCTTGTTCCTTGTTGCGCTTTTGGTCGAAGTAGCGTCGTAAGGTTTCAGCGGTGCGTTTGCCGACGGCTTGCTCTAACTGCTCAAACGACGCCAATTCTACTTGCGCTACCGAGCCGAAAATTTTCAGCAACTTTTCGGCTTTGGCTTTTCCGACGCCGTCAATTTCCAAAAGTTCAGTTGAGAGCGTGCGTTTATCGCGCAACTCACGATGAAAGGTAATTGCAAAGCGATGCGCCTCGTCGCGCACTTGTTGCAAAAGTTTGAGCGACGACGACGTTTTCGGCAAATTGAACGGAAGCGATTCGTTCGGAAAAAAGACTTCCTCGAGCCGCTTTGCTAAACCGATAACAGGAATGTTCAAGCCGAGCTTTTGCAATACCTCAAACGCGGCAGAAAGTTGTCCCTTGCCGCCATCAATGACGATTAAATCAGGCAAGGGTAGTTCGGTCGAGAGCGAGCCGCTATAACGCCGTTCAATCACTTCCGCCATTGAGGCAAAGTCGTCAATGCCTTCGACGGTGCGAATTTTGAACTTGCGATAATCCGATTTCTTCGGTTTGCCATCAACGAAACAGACCATCGCCGAAACGGTTTCCGCACCTTGAAAGTGAGAGTTATCGAAGCACTCGATTCGGCGGGGGAGTTTGGGCAGTCGTAAGTCGCGCTCGAGCGAATAAACGCTGTTCGGAATGGATAAGGCTTCGCCGCGTTTTTGTTTTTGAATGAGATATTCGCTCAAAAGATGCTCGGCGTTGGCGCGGCACATGGCAACGAGTTTCGCCTTGTCGCCAATTTGCGGCACATGAATTTGCACCGATTTCGCTTCACCTGTTTCTTGAACGCGCTTTGCAATGAGCAATTCAATCGCCTCGCGCGATTCTACTTCGCACGGCACGAAAATTTCATCAGGCATCACATCGGTTGTTTCCAAGTAATACTTTTCCATCAAGCGCGAAATCATCGCTGATTCCGATTCATCATTCACATTTGAAAAATAAAAATGCTGTGAGCCAAGCAGTTTTCCGTCGCGCACCTTGAAGACCACACCGCACGCCTCGTTTTGACGCGACGCAACGGCAAAAATATCACGGTCGATGTCGTCAGTTGTGAGCACCTTTTGCTTGGACGAATATCGCTCGAGTGCCTCAAGTTGCTTTTTGAGCATGGCGGCTTGCTCGAATTTCATCTCTTTGGCATACTGCTTCATGCGGGCTTCAATCGAGCGCGAAACTTCCTTCGTTTTTCCTGACAAGAGTCGCTTGACTTCGTCAATCATTGCGCGATAATCTTCCATGCTTTGAAAGCCTTCGCACGGTCCTTGGCACTTCTTGATGTGATAATCCAGACAGACTTTGAACTTTTTTTGCGCAATCGTTTCGGGCGTCATTTTTAGCGAGCAACTTCTCACTTGAAAAATTTCACCAATCGCATCGAGCAAAAAGCGCATTTGCTTGGATTCAGTGTAAGGACCAAAATACTTTGAGCCATCGCGCCGCACGGTTCTTGTGGGAAAGACGCGCGGAAAAGGTTCATTCGTTACGACGATGTAAGGATACGATTTATCGTCGCGCAAATTGATGTTGTATTTGGGTTTCAGTTGCTTGATGAGATTGTTTTCCAAAATGAGGGCTTCGACTTCAGAACTCGTGAGGATAAGTTCAAGGTCGCTAATTTTGCTGACGAGCAAGCGCGTTTTTTCGCTGTGGTCGGAAAGATTGCGAAAGTATGATTGCACCCGCGCACGCAGGTTCTTCGCTTTGCCAACATAAATCACATTCCCCGTTTTGTCTTTGAATTGATAGACGCCGGGCGTGGTCGGCAGACTTTCCAATTTAAGCCGCAGTGTTTCTGACAGTTGAAGGTCGCTCATGTTGCAGTTTTGATGAAGTGCGAAATAAATAAAAAGATGCCACAAAATCTTTCACTTTCGTAATCACGCCCAATAGACTTTCGTATCATTTTTTTTGTTTGTTTATTTAGAAAAAGTCTAAATAAGACTTATATTAGCACTCAATTTTTTCAACAACTCAATCCTGTTTTTGTCTGATGAAACGACTACCCTTGAAATTGACGGTCTTAGCGGCGTGCCTCGCGCTTGCCTTTGTTTCTTTTAACTGTAAAGATACTCTGACGGACACGCCGAGCGACACCTTCAACCGCAAAGCCATGCTCGAGAATGTTGCCGATAACATCATCATTCCAAGTTTTGCCGAACTGCAAACCAAAGTCAATGCGCTGAATAGTGCCGTCAGTGCGTTTGTGCAAGTGCCAAACGAAACCACTCTGCAAAGCGCACGCGCCGCGTGGGAAGAGGCTTACCTTTCGTGGCAATATGCCAACGGCTTCAACTTCGGACCGGCGCAAACTTCAATCGGCACACTCTTTCAACGTGCGGGCGTCTTTCCTGTGAATGCTTCCCAAATTGAAAACTTCGTCGCAAGCCGCACCTTCAACAACGACCTTTCGCGCGACACACGCGGCTTCAACGCCATTGAGTATCTGCTCTACGACGCCGTCAGCGTTAGCGAAGTGCTCGGAAAATTTAGCAACCAAAACCGACGCGATTACTTGCTCACCATTACTGCCGAACTTAAATCGACAGTTGATGCCGTTGTGAATGGTTGGCAATCTTATCGGGCAGAGTTCGTCGCGAATGTGGGAACGGACATCGGCAGTTCAACCTCGATTCTCTTCAACGAATTCGTGATGAACTTCGAGAGCATCAAGAACTTCAAACTTGGGGTGCCGCTTGGACGCCGTCCGGGTCAAACGCAACCTGAACCCGCACGCGTCGAAGCCTTTTACAGCGGCAAATCGATTCGCTTTATGCGCGAGCATCTCAAAGCCGTTGAAGAACTTTACTACGGCATTGGTCGCAATGGCGTTAATGGCGTTGGCTTTGTCGAGTATCTGCGTAGCGTGCCCAGCGGAAATGAACTCATCGCACAAACCGAAGCGCAACTTGCGGTCGTCAAGCAACGCATGAACGCGCTTCCTGTTGATGCGCGTCTCTCCGAACTCATCGTGACGAACTTCGCGCAAGTCGATGCGCTTCATACCGAACTGCAACGACACACGCGCTTTTTCAAAAGTGAAATGGCGTCGCTCCTTTCGCTCTCCATCACATTCAGCAGTGGCGACGGCGATTAACGCTTGAATACGCACCATGAAACGCCTGCTTCGATTTCTTGAAACGCCTGTGCATAGCGCGCCGCTCGCGATGTTCCGCATTGTGTTCGGACTTGTGATGCTCATTAGCACGGTGCGCTTTTGGCTTTTAGGCTGGATTGAAGACCAATACATCACACCAGTTTTTCACTTCAAGTATTACGGCTTTGAATGGGTTGAGCCGCTCAACGCTGTGGGCATGTATCTCATCTTTTTAGTGATGGGCATCAGCGCGCTGGGCATCATGCTGGGCGCGTTTTATCGCCTTTCAGCAATCGTTTTTTTTCTCGCTTTCACTTACGTTGAACTGCTCGACAAAGCCTATTACCTCAACCATTATTACTTCGTTAGCATCACGGCGTTTCTTTTGACGCTTGTTCCCGCGCACCGATATTTCTCCATTGACGTGTGGCGCAATCCCCAAATCGAATGCACCGAAGTGCCGCGCTGGACGATTGACCTCTTCAAACTTCAACTTGCGATTGTCTACATTTTTGCGGGCATTGCGAAAATCAACTCCGAGTGGCTTCTCAACGCCATGCCGCTTCGCTTGTGGCTTCGCGCACAAGACGCGCTCCCACTTATCGGCTGGGCAATGCCTTA
>CALGMC010000161.1 GCA_937959145.1 uncultured Chlorobiales bacterium | reverse complement strand
GGAAGCGACACAACCTTGCTTATTGTCGGAGAGTTTTATGATAAGCGTGAGAAATACGACGCCAAAATTCAATCGCTTGGCATTTCGGAGCATGTCAGAATCGTCAGTGAATTTGTGCCGAATGAGCAAGTCGGGCGATATTTTTCGGTGAGCGATGTGGTGGCTATGCCGTATCACTCAGGCACGCAGAGCGGCATTTTGAGCATTGCGTATAGTTTCCGAAAGCCTGTGGTGATTACAAACGTCGGCGGCATTGCCGAAACGGTGATTGAAGGCGAAACGGGATTCATCGTAGAGCCGAGAAATCCATCTGCGCTTGCCCAAGCGATTGAAAAATTTTACAGCGCATTGCCAAATGTTGATTTTGAGCAAAACATCTTGCGCGTTGTGAGCGCGAACAACTTCGCCAAAACCTTGCAAGTCTTTCGTGATTTGGAAAGTGAATTAAAATCGAGATGAATGTCAAAACGCTTGGACAAGTCTTTACGCCGCCTTCCGTCGTTAGCCTGATGCTGTCGCTTCGAAAAAATTCGGGACGAGTTCTCGAGCCTTCTTGCGGCGACGGCGCATTTTCAAGCGTAATTCCTGACTGCCTCGCTATTGAACTCGATGCCGCAAAAGCCCCACCACACGCGCTCGTGATGGATTTCTTCGACTTCCCCACTTCCGAAAAGTTTGAGACGATTATCGGCAATCCGCCATATGTGCGTTTTCAAGACATCAATCCCGACACCAAACAGAAACTTTCGCTCACACGCTTTGACGCACGAACCAACCTCTATCTTTTCTTCATTGAAAAATGCGTTCAGCATCTTGCGCCACACGGCGAATTGATTTTTATCACCCCTCGCGATTTTCTCAAAGCCACATCAAGCCGCAACCTCAACGCTTGGCTCTTTGCGCAAGGCACAATGACGCATTGGATTGAACTCGGCGACCAACGCATTTTTCAGGGCTACACACCCAACTGCGCCATTTGGCGATTTGAATCCCATAACTTTTCACGAAAAACACATTTCACAAACGAACAAGGACAAACAGAAACACGCACTTTTGCCTGCGTCAATGGACAACTCCTGTTCCTTAAAGCCGATTACACTGTCCCGTTCAGCGATGTTTTCTTCGTGAAAGTCGGTGCCGTCAGCGGCGATGACGAAATTTTCACTCACAATGAATTTGGAAACCGCGATTTTGTATGCTCTACCACTGCCAAAGACGGCAAAACCCGCCGCATGATTTTCAATGTCAAACACCCATACCTCGCGCCCTTCAAATCGCGGTTGCTTTCGCGTCGCATTAAGGCGTTTGACGAATCAAATTGGTGGACTTGGGGGCGTGCGCATTATCAAAGTTCCGAACAGCGTTTGTATGTGAATTGCAAAACGCGAAACTCGCACCCGTTTTTTCTTCACCCGTGCAACGATTACGACGGCTCGGTGTTGGCTATTTTTCCGAAACTGCAAACTGCCGATTTGAATACGCTTTGCGCGATGCTCAACGATGTGGATTGGCGCGAACTCGGCTTTATGTGCGATGGTCGATTTTTATTTTCGCAACGCGCTTTGGAACACTCCCTCTTGCCTGATGCCTTTCGTGCTTTTGCGACCCCGTCCTGTGTGTTCGAATATCAAAGTCCTCTTGTGTGATATTCGCTCGTGCTCACTTTGAAAGAAGCCGTTGAAAGCGTTATGTTTCCATTTCTAAACATTGACAAATGGAATCGCAGAAGCCTATCGTTTATATTTGCACCAACCTTCGCCCTGAACATTCACCGAAACCCTCTTGCGCTCGACGTGGCTCGGAAAAGTTCTTAGAGATTTTCAAGCGCGAACTTCAAGCCAACCAATGCGAACACTTGATTGACGTTGAAAACAGCAGTTGCTTAGGCGCGTGCGAAGACGGCGCAACGGTGATGTTTTTTGAGGAGCAAATTTGGTATGGCAATGTTCAAGCCGAAGATATTCCACGAATTGTGAAGGAGCATATCAAGGAAGGAAAACCTGTTGAGGCACTCTTTATCAAACGCTTAATGCAGCGACGCCGACCTATGTAATTGGTTATCAAACGTTAATTTTGATTGCACTTACAAAATTTGCATCATTCTACTTGCTTGCGCCAAACGCGCGGCACTTTTTCATAACACAATCACAGGAGAACCACAATGGCACTTCAAGTTGGCGACCTCGCCCCTGATTTTGAACTTGATTCCACCGACGGCACAAAGGTGAAACTTTCCGATTTCAGAGGAAAGAAAAACGTGCTTCTTTCATTTTATCCGCTTGATTTCACGCCCGTTTGCACGGCGCAAAATTGCTCTTACTCGCAGGATTACAACCGCTACGAACAGCTCGGCGTGGTTGTGCTTCCGATTTCCGCCGATTCAAAATTCGCCCACCAAGCCTTCCGCGAGAAATACAACATGCAGCACCATTTGCTTTCCGACATTCACCGCGATGCTATTAAAAAGTATGACGTTCTCTTCGAGCCGCTCAATGTAAGCAAACGCGCTTATTTCCTTGTTGGTATGGACGGCAGAATCAAATGGTTTCACATTGAAAAAGAACTCAAAGA
>CALGMC010000160.1 GCA_937959145.1 uncultured Chlorobiales bacterium | reverse complement strand
GATGTTGAAGACGTCGGGGTGCGCTTTTTCAATTTCATCGAGCAAGACAACGGAGTAAGGTTTGCGGCGCACTTTCTCGGTGAGTTGTCCGCCTTCTTCGTAGCCAACATAGCCGGGCGGCGCGCCGACAAGACGCGAGACGGTGAATTTTTCCATATACTCGCTCATGTCAATTCTTACCAACGCTTCTTCGGTGTCGAAGAGGTAGCGCGTCAAGGCTTTGGCGAGTTCCGTTTTGCCGACACCCGTCGGTCCAAGGAAGATGAACGAGCCAATCGGGCGGTTCGGGTCTTTCAAGCCTGCTCTTGTGCGTTGGATTGATTTGGCAATGCGCTCAATGGCTTCATCTTGTCCAATCACTTGACCTTTAAGCACATCGTGCAGTTTCAAGAGTTTTTCCGATTCGGATTGCGCGACTTTGACAACCGGAATGCCCGTCATCATCGCCACAACCGACGCGACATTTTCTTCATTGACATCAAAAATTTTTTCTGCGGTTGATTTTTCCCACTCTTGTTTGGCGCGTTCTAATGAATCAATCAATCGCTTTTCTTGGTCGCGCAGTCGCGCCGCTTCTTCAAAGTTTTGAGATTTGACGACTTGATTTTTCAACCCTTTGATGTCTTCGATTTTCTGCTCGAGCTCGAGGATTTCTTTCGGAACGTGAATGTTAGAAAGGTGAACGCGCGCGCCAGCTTCGTCCATTACATCAATGGCTTTATCGGGCAAGTGTCTATCGGTGATGTAGCGGTCGGAGAGTTTAACGGCGGCTTCGATTGATTCTTTGCTATAACGCACATTGTGGTGCGATTCATATTTCTCTTTGATGTTGTTGAGAATCGCGATGGTGTCTTCGACGGTTGTCGGCTCGACCATGATTTTTTGGAATCGTCGGTCGAGTGCGCCATCTTTTTCGATGTATTGTCGGTATTCGTCGAGCGTGGTTGCGCCAATGCATTGAAGTTCGCCGCGTGCGAGTGCGGGCTTGAAGATGTTGGAGGCATCAAGCGAGCCAGACGCGCCGCCTGCACCGACGATGGTGTGCAGTTCATCGATGAAGAGAATCACATCTTTTGATTTTTCGAGCTCGTTCATCACGGCTTTCATGCGTTCTTCGAACTGCCCACGATATTTTGTGCCAGCGACGAGTGCGGCAAGGTCAAGGGCAACGACGCGCTTATCATAAAGCACACGCGAGACTTTGCGCTGAACAATGCGGAGTGCAAGCCCTTCGGCAATCGCTGTTTTGCCGACACCCGGCTCTCCGATGAGCACAGGATTATTTTTCTTTCTGCGCGAAAGCACTTGTGCGACGCGCTCGATTTCTTTTTCGCGCCCGATAATCGGGTCGAGTTTATCCTCGAGTGCAAGTTTGGTTAGGTCTCGACCGAAATTGTCGAGCACCGGCGTTTTTGTCTTTTCCATCTTTCGTCCCTCGTATTGTTGTTGATATTGTCCGCTTCCGCCTTGCGAAGAACTTGCGGCGGCGGTTACGGGGCTTCCCGTCTTGCCGCTCATGATGTTGTCTAATTCTTCGCGAACGGTTTCGTATCGCACTCCGAATTGCGACATGATTTGGGCGGCAATGTTTTCTTCATCTTTCATCAGTGAAAGCAAAAGGTGCTCCGTTCCGATGATGTCAGATTTACAAATTTTCGCTTCGAGATACGTAATCTTCAAAACCTTCTCGGCTTGCTTCGTCAGCGGGACATTGCCCAGCGTGAGCGTTCCGCCTGTTGAGCGCACCGTGTCTTCGACCGCGCGTTTGAGTTTGTAGAGGTCGCACCCCAAGTTTTTCAAAATGCGAACAGCAATGCCTTCGCCTTCTCTGATAATGCCCAAGAGCAAATGTTCTGTGCCGATGTAATCGTGTCCAAGCCGCAGGGCTTCTTCACGGCTGTATCGTATCACATCTTGAACTCTGTTGGAAAAATTTCCTTCCATATTCGTGTGGTCGTGTTGTTCTAAATCGGATTGTTCTAAATCGGAATTTGAAATTTCGGCGATAACGATGCGTGCTTTTCAGAAATCAGTTCTCAAAATCTCACAGCACAGAACTTCTTCGCTTTATCTCAATGTATTGAAATTGTTCGTATTGATAATAGCAGTATTTAATCGCTTTTGCAAAGGCATCACTGCTATCTCTTTGAATTAGGCTTTCGGCATCACAATCCACAAAATCACATAAACGATGATACCGGGAAATGCCGCACTGAAAATTGAAACGAGCACATACAAAACACGCACTAATGTTGCGTCCCAGCCGAGCCACTCGGCAATGCCGCCGCACACGCCTGCAAGAATCGCATCACGCGACCGTCTAAGATGAGCCATTTTGATAACGAATGTTAATGTTGAGTTGTTTTAGTTTTTCTTTGAGCATCATTGAGTATTGCGTCTCTTGCTCTATCAGTCCACCGATGAGGAAAAGCGGCAAGTCGCACCCAATGCGCCGACGAAGCGTTTGAATATACTGCACAACAAGCGATGTTTGACGCTCGATGATTTCATTTGCAATCGTTGAGCCTTTTTCCGCACACATAAACACAACGGACGCAAGGTGTTGCAGTTCAAATTGCTCTCGATAAACTTTCCGAATCGCGTCTTCTTTTGTTCGGAAAAACTTTTTCATGGCTGTTTCAAAAATTGTGTCGCTCGAGAATCCGTCAAGCAACTCGAGGTAGTTTCGCACGGCTTCTTGTCCAATCGCATAGCCACTTCCTGCATCGCCAATCGCTCTGCCATAGCCACCAAGTTTAATTTTTTGTCGCCCTGCTTTCGCTACGAAAATTGAACCTGTTCCGAGAATTGCCATCATTCCATCGCCATTGTGAAAATGAAGGTCAAAGGCTAAATCAACATCGCTCATCACATTTGCCTTTTTTCCAACAAGAGATTTTACAAGATGTGATTTATCCTTTTTTGAAAGCAGTCCTGCCAATCCAATTTTTACCTTTTCAGCAGGAAAGCGTTGAATTGCGGTTGAAATTGTGCGCAGAATTTTTTCGCGCTCACCCGTTTGCAAGTTGAAATTGCCTTTGTATTTGGCTTTGAGTTTTAAGCCTGATTCAGTTTGAACAAACGCTTTAAGCGAAGAGCCTCCGCCGTCTAAAATCAAAACTTTACTTTTCTTGTTGGACTTCACGACTTCGAAAATTCTTTGAATCGTTCACAGGCAACGAGCGTGCTTGTTCCGTTGAGCACTTTCGGCACTTCTTCCAAAAGTTCAGGCATTTCGGGAAGATTGTCGCGAAGTGCGTTGAGCAACCGCACGGCTTTGATGTTCGGATTAGGTTTTAGGTGCGCTTCCGCAGGTTCGTTTGGTGCGGCAAGGCATTTAGGAATTGCGTCGTAAAGTTCGGGAAATTCAATCGTATTATTGACGACTGCACCTAAAAGTTTTTCCAAGCGCGAAAGTCGCGTCAGTTCCTTATCGTGTGCGGTAAGTTCATCGAGTTTATCAAAGGCTTCGCGATGATGTTCATACAGATGCGCTTTGGCTTCTCGCAAATTTGCAACAAACTTTGGCACGTCGTTTTCATCAAGGGGCTCAAAGGTGAAGGTGTAGTCCGAATAAATAATCAATTCGCCGTATTGGAGCGGCGCAGTTTTGAGCACATGCTTCGTTGCGTCTTTTGCTTTAAGCAGTCCAGAAAAGGCTTTGGCGAATCGGACTTTTTCTTCGGAGGCTCTCCACTTTTGTTCGGCGTAGGTCATTATTTTGCGATGGATTGTTTTGCAATGTTTAGCAAGCGACGACTGTTTTCTGTGTATTGTTCAAGCGTAACACATCAAATTATGAAAACGATTCTCATTAACCTTGTGCTACTTGCGATGAGCGCGTCGGCGTTTGCACAAAAAGTTTTAGTTCCGATGGATAAAGCACAAAGCGACCACCTGAAAGCCTACGGCGTTGCCTATTGGTGCTTGGAGCGTTCGCTATCCGTCGATTGGCTTCTCAACTATCGTGGCGGCTCGTTTATGATGGACGCGCTTCCCGCGCTCAAAGATGAACTTACTTTGCGCGGCGTCGCCTTCGAGGAAATTTCAAACGGCAAAGCCGAGCAAATCCTTTCGCTCATTCGCAGTGAAGAATCTAATATGGACGCGATGCGCTTGGAGAAGGCTCCGAAAATCGTCGTCTATGTGCCGCCGTCAAACCTGCCTTGGGACGATGCCGTTACGCTCGTCTTGACTTACGCCGAAATTCCTTTCGATAAACTTTGGGACGAAGAAGTCTTGAAAGGCAAACTCAAAGATTACGACTGGCTTCATGTGCATCACGAAGATTTCACGGGGCAGTATGGCAAGTTTTTCGCGCAGTTCCGAAACGCGCCTTGGTATATCAAGCAAGTGCGCGACGCCGAACAACTCGCCAAGAAACTTGGATACAACAAAGTGAGCGAACAGAAAAAAGCCGTCGCCCGAAAAATTCGCGACTTCGTCGGTGAAGGGGGATTTATGTTTGCGATGTGTTCCGCACCCGATAGTTACGACATTGCGCTTGCCGCCGAAGGCATTGACATTGTGCCCAAAGAACTCGACGGCGATGGCATTACACCCGACGCCCAAGCCAAACTTGACTTCTCAAAAACCTTCGCCTTTGAAAATTTCACCGTCAACTTCAACCCCTACGAGTATTCAAAATCTAACATCGACATCAACCCGATGATGACGGGCAGTTCGTCAGGACAAGAAAATGATTACTTCACGCTCTTCGAGTTCAGCGCGAAATACGACCCCGTGCCATCAATGCTCACGCAAAATCACACGTCCATCGTCAAAGGCTTTTATGGACAAACCACCTCGTTTCGCAAAAGCCTCATCAAACCCAGCGTCGTGATTATGGGCGAGAAGAAAAACAGCGAAGAAGTGCGATACTTGCATGGCAATTACGGACGCGGTCAGTTTTGCTTTTATGGCGGACACGACCCCGAAGACTATCAACACCACGTCGGCGACCCGCCCACCGACCTCAAACTTCACAAAAGTTCTTCTGGCTATCGTTTGATTTTGAACAATGTGCTCTTCCCCGCCGCACAAAAGAAAAAACAAAAAACATAAAATTGCTCACGATGCCCATTCCAATCAACATTCTCACAGGCTTTCTTGGTAGTGGCAAAACCTTGCTTCTCAAAGATTTGCTCA
>CALGMC010000159.1 GCA_937959145.1 uncultured Chlorobiales bacterium | reverse complement strand
ATTTCGTTGATTGAGCAGGCGGCGATAGGCGAGCAAATCTTCCAAATACGCCTTGTTTGTTTGTGAAATCGAGGAATCTAAAAATCGCCGTCGCTCTTGTGGCGCGCCTTGAACGAGCGCAATATCAAACGGCGAGAGCGAGACACACGGAAACTCTCCAACAATTTTTGAAAACGACTCGAGCGGCGAGCGATTAACAAAAACCGTTTTGCCTTCTTCGTTTGAGAAATAAACACGCACGCTTGCCTCGACGTCTCGGTCGTTTTGCCAAACGGCGTCAATCTCGAAGTGCGTTGCGCCGAACTTTAAGCACTCCGAATCGCTAGCGTTGAGAAAACTTTTGGTAAGTGCGGCGTAGTGAATGGCTTCGAGGAGGTTCGTTTTGCCTGCGCCGTTTCGACCGTAAAGGATATTGACGCCGTCACCGGGCGGCAGTTTCACCTCAGCATGACGGCGGAAGTTTTGAATATGAATTGTGAGGAGTCTCAAGCCTATGTGTTGATTCTTATACGTTGATTCTTACAGGCATGACGAGCATCAAGAGGTTATCGTTCTTTTCATCACCATGAGGCTTGATAATCGTAGCGCGCGTTGGCGTGCTCAATTCGAACTTTACTTCTTCGGCTTCAACATGCGAAAGTGCATCTTCGATAAACTTCGCGTTGAATCCAATGAGCAAATTTTCGTTTTTGAATTCACATGGAAGCGTTTCTTCAGCTGCAGAGCCTTCGTCGGCGTTCTCGGCTGAAATTCGAATTTCTTTGGGTTCAATTTGAAACCGAACGTCGCCACGCGAAGAAAACCGTGCCACCCGCTTCACTGCACCGAGCATGTTGGTGCGGTTGATAATCATTTGCTTATCGTTTTCAAGCGGAATGACGGCTTCGTAGTTGGGGTAATTTTCCGCAATCAATCCTGCGACGATTTTTGTTGCACCAATGACGAACTGCACCTTGCTTTCCTTTGTGCTAATAGAAACTTTCACATCGTCGTCGCCTGAAAGCGACTTTTGAACGATGGAAAGCACGCGCGCAGGCACAATCGCTTTCACTTTATCGGTTGCGGTTGTTTCAAGCGGTTTAATAAGCCGCACAAGCCTGTGCCCATCGGTGCTGACCGCGCGCAGTTCGCTCGGCTGAATTTCAAGTAGCACGCCCATCATTGCCGGGCGCATGGAGTCCGTGCTTGCCGCAAAAAGCGTTGTGTCGGCGATTTTTTTCAATTCATTTCCCGCAATCGAAAACTCTACATCGAAATTGCCGATTTTTTCTTCCTTCTCACTTTTTGAAATACTGCCCGCAATGCGATACGAGCCTCTGTCGGTCTTAATTGAAAAACTTACTTCGCCTTCGCCGTCCTTTTTCTCGGTCTTGAACTCAGCGACGGCGTCATACATATTTCTTAAAATATCCTGCAACCGTTTCGCGCTCAATGCTACAGTGCCCTTGTCTCCTGATTCTACCACAATAGACGTTGTGAATGAAACATCTCCGTCCGTCGCAAAGAGCGAAAGCGTTTTCTTTTCAAGCGTCATCGTAATGGATTCATAGCGAAAGTCGGTGGCTTTAGGCGGTAGGGCAAGAACAGCATTGCTGACGGCTTCGGAGAGCGGTTTAATCGAGGAAGTGAATTTCATTCGAGAGTATTACGTTTTAAGTTTTGAAATTTCGCTTAATTATGAAATACGTCATGACAACGTGAATATCTTGATAACTTTTTTCTGTGTTCGTAAGTACTGATAAAATAAAGTGTTACGAGAATCATTATTTATGAGCCTACGTGGAAAGAACGTGAAAGGCGTGCTATGTTATTCACGTTGATGTTTAAGCCGTGAGAATTTAGCACATTACCCACATTTCTTCAACAACCTTTTTAAGGCTTTTCCACACGGTTCTCCACAGCGTTGATAAAAAATGATAAAAAATTAGAGCGCGAGAATTTCAAGGCGTTTCTTCAACTCTTCAACATCTTTTCGAATTTCAGGTGATTCATTTTGTCCTTTCTCAATCGTATTGACGGCGTGAATGACGGTGCTATGGTCGCGCCCGCCGAAGTGCAAGCCGATGGTTTTGAAGGAAGAGTTTGTCAGTGTTTTCCCAAGAAACATGGCTAATTGACGCGCAAGGGCAAGTTCCTGTTTGCGCGACTTGCCTTTGAGGTCGTTGGGAGAAAGTTTGTAGTAATCGCAAACGACCTTTTCAATCATTTCAAGCGTGATATTGACCGTGCGGTCGCGAATAATGTCTTTCAAGACGGTTTTCGTGAGCGACAAATCAATCTCGCGTCCGTGAAGTGAGGCGGTTGCCATCAGTTTAATCAAGCACCCTTCAAGCTCTCGAATGTTGCTGACGACGTTGGTGGCGATAAACTCAATAACATCTCTTGGAAGCGATGTCCCATTATCTTCCATTTTCTTTTGAAGAATGGCAAGGCGCGTTTCATAATCGGGTGCTTGGAGGTCGGCGGAAAGTCCCCACGCAAAGCGCGAAAGCAGACGCTCTTCCAGCCCGCGCAGTTCCTTAATTGGGCGGTCGCAAGTCAAAACAATTTGCTTATTGGCTTGGTGAAGCGTGTTGAAAATATGAAAGACTTCTTCTTGGGTTTTCTCCTTATCGGCGAAAAACTGAATGTCGTCGATGATGAGCAGATCGACATTGCGGTAAAAAGCAGAAAACTCACTGCGTCGGTTGGTTTGAATGGCATTAACGAAATCAAGCGTGAACTTTTCACACGAGACGTAGAGAATCATTTCCGCTTTTTGACGCGCCCGCACAGCGTTACCAATGGCTTGTGCAAGATGAGTTTTTCCTAAACCCACGCCTCCGTAAAGCACGAGCGGATTGAACGTATTTTTGCCCGGCGTTTCCGCAATCGATTTTGCCGCCGCAAAAGCCAGCGCATTGCAATCGCCTTTGATAAAACTCTCGAAAACATATTTCGGATTCAAGTAACTTTCGTAGCGTTGCACATTGGATTTGTAGAAGTCAAACGCCACACGCGATGTCTTTACTTCGCGCACAGAGGTTTGCTCAACAGGTTGCTGCGGAAGTTTAACTGTAACTGGCTCAATAGGCGAACGTTGAACAACAACGGAGTAAGTGAGTTTGGCATTGCGTCCAATGACATCGATAATCGTGCGCTTCAAGAGCGTGTAGTAATTCTCCTCAATCCACTCATAAAAAAACTGGCTCGGCACTTGAATTGTAATTTCTTCCCCGACCAACTTCAGCGGCACAATCGGCTCAAACCACGTCTTGAAACTTTGCTGATTATTGATGTTATCCCGAATAATATCAAGGCATTTCTTCCACGCCGCCTGTGCGGCGAGTTTTTCTGCGTTGTCGGCTGATTGACTGTCAAGAGACATAACCCAGTAACTTTAAAAATGGCAAGCGAATTTATCCACGTTCAAAAAGGCTTTATCAACAATGTGTTTTTAGTTTCGTCAGGCAAATTAGATGAGAACGTGTTGAACCCTTCTTAAAAGAGAATTAAAACTAACCTTTATCCACATTTATCTTTAAAATCTAAATCCTGATTTTCAATCACTTAAAAAATCCAATTAAAACTTATCCACATATTCAATAAATCTTATTAAGAGCCACCTGTAATATCAACTGGAAGGATAAAGGTTTTTTCACAATTTATCCACAGGTGTTGAAATTAGAATTTTCGCTGAAAACGCTTGCAGAAAATCTTCGCTAAAAGATGTCCAAATGGCGGCATCTCTTGATTCAAAAATTGCTATCGAGATTTAGTATCGAGAAAAAGGGCGCAATAATACGAGAAAGCACGAAACGTAAAAAGTTGTTTTTGAGGAACGGAACGTATATCTTTGCGCTCTTTTCACAAAATTGAAAACTTGCATAACTCATGAAACGCACTTTCCAACCTTCGAACCGCAAACGACGCAATAAACACGGGTTCAGAGAGCGCATGGCGACCAAAAACGGACGCAAAGTCTTGGCGGCGCGCCGAAAAAAAGGACGCTACAAACTCACCGTCAGCGACGAACCACGCAAGAGCGTGAAGGGATAATGCTTGAAATGGGCGTTCCGACGATTGCGCACGCGGAAAATCCATAATCGGAAATTCACTGCCGCACATGACACTGCGAGCCACGCTGAAAAAATCTGAAATCCTGCGGCTCAAAAATGATATAAACAAGTTGTTTGAAGAGGGGAAGTCCGTCAAAGTGCTTCCCCTCAAAATTCTGTATCAAGTCCTTCCGCCTGATGCAACACAGCCAAAGGTGCAAGCGATGTTCATTGTCAGCAAACGAACGCTCAAAAGTGCAACAAGTCGCAACCGAGTCAAACGCTGTATGCGCGAAGCCTATCGGCATCTGAAAGCAGACCTGCTGACCGCACTTGCTCAAAGATGTCCGTTTGTTCATCAACTGCGACTTGCCTTGCTTTTCCAATCCGCCTCAACGGATACGGTCAGCACCAAGCAGATGAAAATGATTTTGAGTAAGGGAATTGAAAAAGTGGTGGCAAGGTTAAGCCAAGAACAGATTTCTTGAAGAAGAAGTTGAAATCAAACGAAACGATGCACACGCAACTACACTGGATTTGGAAACTTCTCAACGCGATTCCGATTGCGCTTATTCGTTTCTATCAACTTATCCTCTCTCCTTATCTTGGAGGCTCTTGCCGATTTGAACCAACCTGCTCCAACTACGGACTTGAAGCCTTCAAAACGCATAACTTCTTTACGGCGTTAGGGCTAACGGTTTGGCGCATCTTGCGCTGTAATCCTTTTGTAAAAGGCGGATACGACCC
>CALGMC010000158.1 GCA_937959145.1 uncultured Chlorobiales bacterium | reverse complement strand
GAGGTGAAGTTGGAAGTTTATGATGTGTTAGGTCGCAAGGTGATGAGTTTGGTGAATGGTCGTCAAGATGCGGGGGCGTATAACTACACCTTGAACGCGGCGAATCTTTCAAGCGGCGTTTATTTCTATCGGTTGCAAGCGAGCGCGACGAATGGAGCGTCAAACGCAACCTTTGTGCAAACGAAGAAGATGATGCTGGTGAAGTAAGTTTGTGCTAATAAGTTTGAGTTAAACGATGATTGGGGGGCGGGCGCAAATCCGCCCCTTTTGTTTTTAGGGCTATTCGCTGTATCTTTGCATTCCTTTTAGCACACCATTAGGTATGGACACGGTGCTAATCGCCGTAACAAGTTTGTTCGGCGGCGTTTAGAAGAGATTTCCGTGTCCCGAGTTGAGTTTACAGAAGCCTTTTCTATTCGCGGAAAAGGCTTTTTTTATTTTGTTCATCTTATCAATCAGCAATCAAAAACACTGTTCTCAAAAAAATGGCAAGATATCTTTTCACATCGGAATCGGTTTCCGAAGGACACCCCGACAAAGTCGCAGACCAAATTTCTGACGCGGTGCTCGACGCGATTATCTCCCAAGACAAAAACGCCCGCGTGGCGTGCGAAACGTTCGTAACGACAGGTCAGGTGGTCGTTGGCGGCGAAGTTACAACGAAGAAGTATGTTGAAGTGCCCGACCTTGTTCGTGGTGTGATTAAGGATATTGGCTACACCAAGGGCGAATATATGTTTGAAGCGAATTCGTGCGGAATTCTTTCGGCAATTCACGCGCAATCGCCCGACATCAATCGCGGCGTAGATAAGAAAGCCCCCGTCAAAGACCGCTTCGACTCGGTCGGCGCAGGCGACCAAGGCATGATGTTTGGCTATGCGTGCAAAGAAACGCCCGAACTGATGCCTGCGGCAATTACTTACGCGCACCAAATTGTCAAGAAGCTTGCCGACATTCGCAAAGAAGGCAAAATCATGACCTACCTTCGCCCCGATTCCAAAAGCCAAGTAACGCTCGAGTATGACGGAAACACGGTCGTCCGTGTAGATGCTGTTGTGGTTTCAACCCAGCACGACCCCGAACCGAAAGGCATGACCGAAAAGCAGTTTCAAGAAAAAATTCGCGAAGATGTGATTGCGAATGTGATTAATAAAGTGATTCCGAAACAGTTGCTTGATAAGAACACGAAGTATTTCGTCAATCCGACAGGACGCTTTGAAATCGGCGGTCCGCACGGCGATACCGGTTTAACGGGCAGAAAAATTATCGTCGACACATATGGCGGCGCGGCACCGCACGGCGGCGGCGCATTTTCAGGCAAAGACCCGACAAAAGTCGACCGCTCTGCCGCATATGCCGCACGGCACATTGCGAAGAATGTGGTCGGCGCAGACTTAGCGGAAAAATGCACGATTCAAGTTTCATATGCGATTGGCGTGGCGCGCCCAGTCTCGATTCTCGTCAATACGCACGGCACAAATACCAACGGCATTAGCGACGCTGAACTGCAAGAAAAAGTCGAGAAACTCTTCGACCTGCGTCCGCTTGCGATTATTGAACGGTTCGGCTTGAACAAGCCTAAAGGCTGGACCTACCGCGAAACTGCCGCCTACGGACATTTCGGTCGCCCGCAATTTCCTTGGGAAAAGTTGGACAAGGTCAATGACTTGCGCCGCGCTTTCAAGTAAATCAATTCAAGTAAATCGATCATGTAACTCACTATTTTTGATAACCAAACCACAGATAAGACAATGGCAACCGTAGAAACTAACCGACTGCCTTACAAGGTCAAAGACATCGCGCTCGCCGATTGGGGACGCAAAGAAATCAAGCTTGCCGAAGCCGAAATGCCCGGCTTAATGGCGTTGCGTGCAGAGTTCGGACAATCCAAGCCGCTCAAAGGCGCACGCATTGCGGGCTGTTTGCACATGACGATTCAAACCGCCGTTTTGATTGAAACGCTCGTTGAACTTGGCGCAGAAGTCAGTTGGTCGAGCTGCAATATCTTTTCAACCCAAGACCACGCCGCCGCCGCGATTGCCAAAGCGGGCATTCCGGTTTATGCGTGGAAAGGCATGAACGCCGAAGAATTTGACTGGTGCATTGAGCAAACGCTCTTCGCCTTCAAAGATGGACAACCGCTCAACATGATTTTGGACGACGGCGGCGACCTCACGAACATGGTGCTGGATAAATATCCTGAACTTGTATCGGGCATTCGCGGCTTGTCGGAAGAAACCACCACAGGCGTGCATCGGCTTTATGAGCGCGTCAAGAACGGCAAACTTCCGCTTCCGGCTATCAATGTCAATGACAGCGTTACGAAGTCCAAGTTCGATAACAAATACGGTTGCCGCGAGTCGCTCGTCGACGCGCTTCGCCGTGGAACAGACTTGATGCTTTCGGGTAAGGTCGCCGTTGTGGCGGGCTTTGGCGACGTGGGCAAAGGCTCGGCAGAATCGCTCAAAAACAATAATGTGCGCGTGATTGTAACCGAAATCGACCCGATTTGCGCTCTGCAAGCGGCAATGGAAGGCTATGAAGTCAAGAAAATGGAAAACGCGGTCAAAGAAGCCGACATCGTCGTAACCGCGACGGGCAACGAAAACATCGTTACCGAAAAGCATTTCCGCTTAATGAAAGACAAAACGGTCGTGTGCAACATCGGACACTTCGACACAGAAATCGACATGGCGTGGCTGAACAAACACTACGGACACACAAAGGTTGAAATTAAGCCGCAAGTCGACCTCTACAACATCGACGGCAAAGAAATCATTGTGCTTGCCGAAGGTCGCTTAGTCAATCTCGGTGTGGCAACAGGTCACCCGTCGTTTGTGATGTCGATGTCATTCACCAACCAAGTGCTTGCACAACTCGAGCTTTGGCAGAACTACAAGAACTACGAAAACAAGGTTTATGTTTTGCCGAAACATCTCGATGAAAAAGTTGCACGCTTGCACCTTGCCAAACTCGGCGTTGAACTTGACGAACTGACCGAGTCGCAAGCAAAGTATATCGGCGTTCCGCAACATGGTCCGTTCAAATCCGAGCATTATCGCTACTAAGTGATTGATTCAGTGCGGCAGGATCAAAGAAAGGCGGTTTCATCAAGAAATCGCCTTTTGTTTTTAGATGCGTTGTTTTATGGTGCGCGTTGTTTCAGAACGTTCTTCGACGATTGCCTTGTTTTCTTGCCGCGTATCTTTCTATTTTTGCGCCCATTTAATTTTTTCACGACCAACAAGTATGCAACTTGCCGTCAATGTCGACCACATCGCAACCCTCCGAAACGCCCGAAAAGAACAAGAACCTGACCCAACAACCGCCGCACATTTAGCCGAACTGGCAGGCGCGGTTGGCATTGTTTGTCATTTGCGCGAAGACCGCCGACACATTCGCGACCACGATTTGCTCTTGCTTCGAGAAACGGTTAAAACCAAACTCGACCTCGAAATGGCGGCGACCGAAGAAATGCTTCGCATTGCCATTCAAACCAAGCCCGACCTCGTTACGCTTGTGCCTGAACGCCGCGAAGAACTCACCACCGAAGGCGGACTCGATGTAAAAACCATGCGCGCCGCACTTGCGCCGTTCATTGAAGAACTTGCGCGGCACGAGATTCCCACCAGTTTGTTTATCGAAGCCGATACTGACCTCGTCCGACTTTCCGCTGAACTCGGTGCGGCTTATATCGAACTTCACACAGGCACTTATTCACGACTTCGAAAGCCCGACGAAATTCAATTTGAACTTATGCGCCTACGCAAATCGGCAACGCTTGGACGCGAGTTAGGATTGCATGTTGTGGCAGGACATGGACTCAATTACATTAACATCATTCCCTTCAAATCGCTTTCCGATGTGATTGAAGAAGTGAGCATCGGACACGCGCTCATCGCTCGCGCCGCCCTCGTCGGCATCGACAGAGCCGTGCGCGACATGATTCAACTTTTGAATTGATATGCTTGAATCCCTTTCAGGTTGGATTGGCATGGCGTGCATTGTGCTCTGCTGGATTCCACAAACGATAGAAACCTTGCGCAATCGGCACTGCACCGTTAATCGTGGCTTTCTCGTGCTTACAACGGTCGGCGCATTCTCGCTTGCCGTTCACTCGGTTTTTTTGCAAGACGTACCGTTCATCATTCTCAACAGCGTCGCAACGCTCGGAAGTGGACTCAACCTGTTTTACTCGCTTTATCCAAAACGCTTTTGAGCGCGCAGTTAGATGCCTCAAATGTTAATCGCTTCGCCGTAAGCATCTGCCGCCGCTTCTTTGACGGCTTCCGAGAAAGTCGGGTGCGCGTGAATGGTTTTGTGAATCCAATCAGCCGTGGCTTCCATTTTCTTGGCGACGCATAGTTCGGCAATCATTTCGGTGGCTTCGTGTCCGACGATATGCGCGCCCAAGAGTTCGCCGTATTTGGCATCGAAGATGAGTTTAACCATGCCTGCTGTCTCGCCTGCCGCAGTCGCCTTGCCTGAGGCTTTGAACGGGAATCGTCCGATTTTCACTTCGTAGCCTTGCGCTTTGGCGGCTTTTTCCGTTAAGCCCACGTGCGCCACCGAAGGCTGGCAATATGTGCATGCAGGAATCTCGAGCGGGTTGATGGGTTGCGTTGGAAGTCCTGCGATGGTTTCAATGCAGTTAATTCCTTCGACGGAGGCTTTGTGTGCCAAGAGCATGCCGCCCGCCACATCGCCAATGGCGTAAATGCCTTCCACATTCGTGCGTCCATAGCCGTCGACTTTGATAAATCCCTTTTCGGTTTCTACGCCGACTTTCTCCAAGCCCAAATTTTCAATGTTGCCTGTTAAGCCGACCGCCACAAGGCAGTAGTCCGACATCAGTTCTTTCTTGTTGCCGTTGGCGTCTGTACCAACCGTTTTCTCTTGCTCGCCTTCGACCGACGCCGATTCGACTTTCGCGCCCGTCATTACCTCAATGCCTTGTTTTTTGTATTCGCGCGCAAGCCATGTAGAAATTTCTTCGTCCTCGTTCGGAAGAATTTGCGGCATGTATTCAACCAGCGTAACCTTTGTGCCGACCGCATTATAGAAGTAAGCAAATTCAACGCCGATTGCGCCCGCGCCAATAATGGTGAGCGTTTTCGGCTTTTCGGGAAGAATCATCGCTTCGTAGCTTGTGATGATACGCTTTCTGTCGACCGTTACAGTCGGAAGCGATTTGGCTTTTGTGCCTGTGGCTAAAATCGTATGCAGTGCTGTAACCTTCTCGACCTTTCCATCGGATTCGATTTCAATTTCGTGTGCCGACGCCAATTTGCCGTAGCCTTTTTTGACC
>CALGMC010000157.1 GCA_937959145.1 uncultured Chlorobiales bacterium | reverse complement strand
TAAATCGCGCGCCAAAGCGTGAGCATAGAACTTGAACGAAGTTCGTTGGAATGTTGTAAGTTGAAAGTGTCGTTTGTAAGATAATCTTTCTTCAACAATCGCTGTTTCAAACTCGCACTTCAACACTATGCGACTGAACTTCGCGCTCCTTATTCTCGCCGTTGCTTTTATCGGCGCGTTCTTGTTTTTTCTTCGTGGATATGCCCGCACGCCAAAGCCAATGGGCAGTGCAAACGCAAACCCAAGTCCCGATTGGGTGAAGCGTGCGGTCATTTATGAAATCTTTCTGCGCAACTTCACGCCCGAAGGCACCTTCAAAGCCGCACAAGCGCGACTTGCCGACCTCAAAGCCCTTGGCGTCAATACCATTTGGCTTATGCCGATTTACCCGATTGGCAACGAAAAACGCAAAGGCTCGCTCGGCAGTCCTTATTCCGTCAAAGATTATTTCGACATCAATCCTGAACACGGCACGAAAGAAGATTTCAAAGCGTTCGTTAAAGCCGCGCATGAGTTAGACCTGAAAGTCATTCTCGACTTTGTGGGAAACCATACGGCGTGGGATTGCCCGCTCATTAAAGAGCACCCTGAGTATTACCTCAAAGACAAAAAGGGCAATATCGTTTCGCCCAATCCTGATTGGTATGATATTGCGCAACTCGATTACAAAAATCCTGCGGTGCGCACTTACTTTGCCAATGTGCTGAAAACTTGGCTCAAAGATTACGATGTCGACGGCTTCCGATGCGATGTCGCCGAAGCCATTCCGTCCGATTTTTGGCAAACGACCATTGCGGAACTGCGCCAAATCAAGCCTGATATTTTAATGCTTGCCGAAAGCACCTTGCCCGAACATCACACCGTCGGCTTTGACCTCACTTACAGTTGGAATGTGTATGATGTGGTCTTGGAGATTGTCAGCGGCAAGAAGTCGGCGCAACATTTAGACGAAATTTTAGCCACCGAAGAAAAAGTCTTTGCCAAAGGGTCGCTCCGACTTCGGTTCAACTCGAATCACGACCGTGTGGTCGAGCATGGCGCGCCGATTGAAGCCTTCGGCGGTGTTGAGGGCGCGAAAGCCACAGCCGCCTTGATGTTCACGATGGGCGGTTATGGCACAATTCGCTCTGTTCCGCTTTTCTACAACGGCGATGAAGTCGGCTATAACAAACGCACATCGCTGTTTGAAAAAGAGCCAATCGCTTGGTCGACGCCACATGCGCAAGACTTTGAAACCTTCTATCGCAACCTCATTTGGCTTCGTAAAACACAGCCCGCAATCGTTGAGGGCACAATGGAGAAAGTGAAATCGTCGAACGACGAAGCGGTTTATGCTTTCACGCGCACAACAGAAAACAACAAAGTGCTGATTGCTATTAACCTTCGCAATGCGCCGCTGAATGTGTTTCTGCGCCTTGAACCAAACAAAACGCTCTACGATTTTTTTGAATCCGATAGGCAACTTGCCACAAAAGATGGAAACCTTAAACTCGCGCTCAATGCGTTTGAGTTCAAGTGTTTGGTGTTCAAATAACTTTTACGAAATATGTTCACGGGAATTGTTAAAGATGTTGGCGAAGTGATTGCCACAACGCGCAAGGGCGATGGACTTCGTTTGAAGATTCGATTTCACGCGCACGAGTTTAGCGATTTGAGCATTGATGAAAGTGTGAATTGTTCGGGCGCGTGCCAAACGGTTGTTGCTCGTGAGGACAATGCGTTTGAAGTTGATACCGTTGCTGAAACGCTCAAAAAAACTACGCTTGGCAGTTGGCGCATTGGCACAAAGGTAAATCTCGAGCGCGCACTTCGACCGACCGACCGAATGGGCGGGCATTATGTGCAAGGGCATGTCGATAGCGTGGGCACAATTACGTCGATTCAAAATCTCTCCAACAGTTGGGAAGTGTGGATTGCGTTTGAGTCATCGTTTGAGCCGAATGTAGTGCCCGTTGGCTCGATTGCAGTTGATGGAATTAGTCTAACGGTGGCGGAAGTAACAGGCAATCACTTCAAAGTGGCGGTGATTCCCTACACGTGGGCGCACACGACGATGGGCACAAAGCAAGTGGGCGACGCTGTCAATTTGGAATTTGATATTCTCGGAAAGTATGTGCAGAAGCAACTCTTGTTTCTTCAACAAACTTCACCGAAACTTAGCGAAGCGCGTTTGAAAGAATTAGGCTACTGAATATCTTGCATCAAAATCGTTTTAACTTCATCAAAAACCTGTTCATCGTCTCATCGTGAGCGACTTTCAATCGTGAGCGATTTTAACGCAACCGAGTAACTATGACCTTGCCAAATCAACTAACCACGCTGCGCATTTTGCTCACGCCGGTGTTTGTATGGCTGATTCTTTCTGACGCACCGCATTTGCGCATTTGGGGTATTGTTGTGTTTATCATCGCTTCGCTCACCGACCTTTACGATGGCTATCACGCGCGCAAATACAGACAAACAACGCGCTGGGGCGCATTCATGGACCCGCTCGCCGATAAAATTCTCATCACCTCCGCATTTATTTACTTCGTGCATCTCGGCTTGCTGCCGCTGTGGATGGTGATTGTAGTTGCCTTTCGCGATGTGATGGTTACGCTTCTGCGTCTTTACGCAGAGTGGAAAGATAAGCCCGTGATTACGAGCAAGTCTGCTAAAATTAAAACCGCACTGCAAAATGTGTTCGCCTATGTGTTGTTATTGCTTTCACTGCTGCGTGAGAACATTCTGTTCAGCGACTCGATTAGCCGTGTTGCCGCACGACTGTTGTTTCACGAGTGGGTGTATTGGGCAATGCTTGGGCTAACGCTTTACACGGCTTACACGGGCATCGCCTATCTTTTTGAAAATTGGCAAACACTGCGCGCGGCTTATTTCGGAACACGCTCCACCCTCAACGCTTCATAACGATGCGCCAACTTGCAAAACTGCTCGGCACAGGATTTGGAACAGGCTACTTGCCTTATGCTCCGGGCACTTGGGGCAGTTTAGCCGCATTGCTTTTGGCATGGTTCGTTCCGCACTTTACATTGCTTCCAACGTTCTTTTACCTTATCCTTATCTTTTTTGCCGTTGGCGTTTGGGCGGGCGGCGAAGTAGAAAAAGATTACGGCAAAGACGCCAAAGAAATCACGATTGATGAGTTCGTTGGGCAGTGGATTGCATTGCTCTTTGTTCCGAAAACTATTCTTGCCTTCGCGCTTGCGTTCATCTTCTTTCGTTTTTTTGATGTGGCGAAAATCGAGCCGATTAACAAACTCCAAAAGTTGCCCAAAGGCTGGGGCGTGATGATGGACGATGTTGTGGCAGGCGTTTATGCCAATCTTTGTGTGCACCTGACACTTTGGGTAATTGGACGTTTCTCATAAGCCTTCATAAACTTTTTTAACTCACACTGGGCGTTGTATATTGATTTCAATCTTAAATTTAAGAACTCTGACTTGCTAATGAGCATCAACAGTATCAGCAAAAGCGATATCGAGAAACTCTTTTTGCAATATTACGCCGACGGCAAACGCGACGAGTTTTTCCTTACCGACCGATACAACAACTTGAAGTTCCCTCAACTGCAAAAAGAAAATGCAAAAAAAATTAAAGATGTCGCGGTTAGTTTGGTGCGCGCGGGATTTTTGAACGGACAAATTCATCAAGACAAGGGCGATATTACCGTTACAACCAAAGGCATTACGGTTGAAGGCTTGAAGTATTTGAAAACCTTTGCACAATCTAAGATCTAAGGTGCTCGTCTTTTCACCATCGCAGTCCCTCTTTTGAGAAACCCCTTTGAAAACTTCTTGGGCTACTTTTGCGTATAGTCCAAAGTAAATTTGCAACCTAAAACATTAAAAGAAACTATGATGGACAGAACACTCTCAACTTACACCAGCGTTGGCGGCAGAGCCTCCGCACTTTCGGCGGTTCAAACCCGCGTGATGAATCAAGTTTATTTATGGATGACGCTTGGGCTTGCGCTCACAGGTGCGACAGGCTTTTTTGTTGCGACCACCGACGGCGTGAAACAAGTCATCTTCGGAAACCAGATTGTATTTTGGGGATTGGTGATTGCCGAACTTGGGCTTGTCTTCGTCATCAGCGGGCTTATCAGTCGGCTGTCAGCGGCGGCGGCAACAGGGCTTTTCTTCCTTTACTCCGCACTCAACGGGCTGACGCTTGGAGCAATTTTTCTCGTCTATAGCCTCGGCTCGATTGCGGGCGTTTTTCTTATCACCGCAGGAACCTTTGGCGTGATGAGCCTTTACGGCATCACAACGAAAACCGACTTGACGAAAATTGGCAATCTGCTTTTCATGGCACTCATCGGTATTGTGATTGCCGCAGTGGTCAATATCTTCATCGGCAGTTCAGTGCTCTCGCTCATTATTAGCGTGATTGGCGTGATTGTCTTCACAGGCTTGACGGCTTACGACGCACAACGCATCAAGGAAATGTCGGCATCGGCATTAGATGGTGAATCGGAAGGCAAAATCGCAGTGCTGGGCGCGCTGAGCCTTTACTTGAACTTCATCAACCTGTTCCTCTCGCTCTTGCGTTTATTTGGCTCACG
>CALGMC010000156.1 GCA_937959145.1 uncultured Chlorobiales bacterium | reverse complement strand
TGCGCCTTTTTCTGCCAAGCGTTCAAATGAACTTTGTTTGGCTTTGAGTTCGAGCACGCGCTTGAAGTAGCGATTGAGCGAGGAATCGTTGTATGGCGATGTCGCTTGAAATTGCGCCGTGCCGCCTTGCCAAATTGCACCTGCTTTCACTTCGTCGCCCGCTTGCTTGAAGACGGGTAACGGCTCACCTGTCAAGTGCGATTCGTCGAAGTCGCCATAGCCGCTGATAAGGACAGCATCAACAGGCAAGGGCAGGTTGGGGTCAACTTCAAAGCGGTCGCCAACAGAGAGCGTATCCGCAGAAGTGCGCCAACGCTGTTCGTTCGGTAAAATTTTGATAACAGAAACGCTTTCGCTTGAAGTCCATGCCGAAAGTGCATGTGAGAGTTTGAGTTTGAAATGCGCGTCAATCGTGAGGCTAATCACATAAAGCGTGAGTGCCATAGCGGCAGTCTCAAAATAAAGGTGCGTGAAGTCGCCACGAAAGAAATTCCACGAAGAAATTAAAAACGCCGCTATCGTTCCAACGAAGACAAGCGTCGCAATGCTGAGCGAACGCTTGCGAAACTCTTGCGACATTGCGCGCAGAAATTCTTTTGAAAGCAACGCAAACACCACAAGCGTCAGCACGAAACTGGCGATGGAAAGTGCCGTCGGTGCGTTTTCTTGCTCTTGGTAAATCGTTGCGCTGAAAAGCGTGATGAACATCGAGAGAATGAACGCTAAAATCACGCGAAAAAGGTGCGGGGGAAGCGCGTTTTCGGAGTGCGGCGACTCTTTGAGAATCGTTGCCGCCATTTCGCAACCGCAGCAGCAGTAAGCAGGGTCGGGAAGATTTTTCCCATAAACAGGTAAGCCACAATGAGCGCAAGTGGTTACCGAGTGCGGTTCATTTTTTCGCTCCGCTGGCGAGTTGAGGTTTGAACACGTCATTGAGTTCTTGTTCGGTCCATGGCGCGGCGCGCGTAATTTGTTTTCTTCCATCGGCAACAGTAGCAGTTTGCACCGTATCGGCGGAGTTGCCCCAACTGTTGCGAATGTAGGTCGCAACGCCCGCAATCTGTTCGTCCGTTAGCGTTTCCCATGCGGGCATATTGCCGTTATAGACCTTGCCGTTGACCGTCAAATTTCCATTGATGCCATAAAGCAGAATCGAGACCAAACGGTCAGGATTTCCTGTTACCCAATTTGATTGAACGAGCGGCGGATACGCGCCTTCAACGCCTTGACCATTTTCTTGATGGCACGAAACGCATCGCTGGCGATAGACTTTCTCGCCAACTTTGAAGAGCGGCTGTGGCGGTTCGGGTTCATTGCTGACAATCATCGCGCCTTCTTCCAAGACGTGCGGACGGTCGGAAATTTCTCCCAAGTATCTACCGATGTAGAAAAATCCAAAACAGAGCGTCGAGAAAATGACAACATAAAGCCAAATGGGACCGGGCTCTGCGCCTTCTTCGGGCAACTTGGCTTCGCGAAAGGCGGCGGCGTGGATTTCGTCCATCGACCGCTTATCAGACGAGTCAAAAAATTCAGGTGTTTGGTTCATCGTTAGTTTTGTTGCGGTTTTATCGGGTCTTTTTGATTGAGCGACAAAAGGTAATCGACAAGCGCGTTGGCTTCATCAGTTGGAATAACTTTCTTGCCCGGAATTTGATATTCGGGTGGCAGTTTCAATCCTTCTTTCAGCGTTTTATCGGCATCGACAATTTCAAAGAGAAATGGATATGGCGGCATAATCGATTCTTTGATAACCGTGCGCGGATTGTAGAGATGAAGCAAATGCCAATCGCGACCGGGCTGACGCTGAGCGATGTTCGAGAGGTCAGGACCGGTGCGCATGGTGCCGAGTTGGTGAGGCGTAAGCCCTTTGTAATCCGTTGCAACGGAGGCGCGTCCCCACCCGCGCTCAATATCTGCGCCGAACCCTTTCGGGCGCACTTGTTGTGAGTGGCAGTAAATACAGCCATGCGAGACATAAACCTTATGCCCTTCTGCCGCTCTGCCCCAAACATAGACGTCGGCTTTCTCCACATTTGGCTCAATGTAGAGCTTCGGCAAAATCGTTAAGCCGAACATCGCAAAAACAAATAGCCCGATGATGCCGATAATGAGAATTGAATTTTTAATCATAATCAGTAAGATTTAATGTTCGTCAACCTTCACATCGTTTGCCCAGCGCTTGAACGATTTGTTCAAATTTGAAAATGCACTTGTAACTTTCTTTCCAAGCGAAACCGGTTCTGCCTTCGGTTCAAGTGCACGTTGGCGTTGAATATCGAGCCAAGTAACGGGCGGCGCAGGACGCACTTTACGCAGGTGCATCAAGCGAAACACGTTGTAAGCAAAAACGAAGTGACCTGCCGTCAGCAGAATCGCCGCAAAGGAGCGCGAGAGTAGCCACTTCTTCGTATTATTGACCACCGTCATGAACGGAATATCAGGGTTATTCATCTCCAAACCTTGAATAATACCGCCCCATTGCAATCCAACGAGATAGATAATCATGCCCGAAGCCGAGAGCCAAAAATGAAGTTTGATAAGTTTCGGCGAATGCCATTCCCAGTTCGTAACGCGCGGCATGATGTAATAACCCGCCCCAAAGAGCATCATGGTGAAAAACGAATAAACGCCCGCATGCGCGTGTGCAATCACATAATGCGTAAAGTGAATAATCTCGTTGAAAGAGCGAATCGATTGTAAACTGCCTTGAATTGAAACAAATGTGTAACTCATTGCCGCAAACACAACGAAGCGGAGCGTCGGCGAATACTTCACGGCTTCAAACGAACCGATAATCGTCATGTGTTGATTAACGGCAACAGTTACGACGGGGATAATCATCATCACGCTGGCGGCGATGGAAATCGTAACGAACCAAGTCGGCACCGGTCCGCCAATCAAATGGTGAAAACCGTTCCAGTTGTAGAAGAGAAGCAAACTCCAAAAGCCTAAGACCGAAAGCGGGTAACTGTAAATCGGGCGACCCGTTACTTTTGGAATCAAGTAATAAGCAAATGCTAATCCCATCGGCGTAAACCATAAGCCAAGCGCGTTGTGGGCATACCACCAGTTCATTCCTGCTTGAACCGTGCCTTCAAAAATCGGCAAACTTGAAACGATGCCGAGAAGTGGAAAGCAAATGAACGCCGCAATCAGATACCACGCGGAAATGTAAAGGTGAGGCGTTTTTCGTGTGTGAAGCATCGCTAATGCCGCTTCGCCCGCAAGCAGAAT
>CALGMC010000155.1 GCA_937959145.1 uncultured Chlorobiales bacterium | reverse complement strand
AAGTCCAATCCTGACGCACTCTTTGCTGATAATGCCGACGCGCTCACCTTTGACGGCATTCAACTCTTCATCAAAGACATGCGCGACGATTTCAAAATCATCAATTCGGAAGAAGAGTTCAAGATTGTCGTCAAGGAAGAGCGTTAAGCGATTCGTCTAATGATGGAAGCGCGAAAGGCAACAGCGCGTGCAGTTTATGGGAGTTCAAACTGACGTCTTTCGGGCGTGGCACAGGCGACGAGACAATGTCGGACAATGTCGGCTCAATCAACGCTTGATTGAGATTCCATCGCATTGCAATTTTTCTTCCCAATGCTTCGCGTGAAAGCCGCTCTGTGCCGCCGGCGTGAAAAAGCCCCACTGCCTCCGAAAGCGTGCCAATCGCAAATTCTTCAATGATTCTTGCAAGCACATCGGCGAAAATTGGCGTGCGAAATTCATCGACAAAAAGCCTAACTGTTTTCCCCGCTTCAAGGTCTTTTACCAAGCGTTCATTGACGCTGCGCACACCTCGCGGCGAACTGCCCAGCAAGAGCGGACTTCGAAGAATGACGTGATTTCCAACAAGATTTTTTACGTGAAGTTCGGCTTCAAGTTTTGTTTCAGCGTAGTAGCTCGTTGGGTTAGGCGTGTCTTGCTCGTCATAATTGCCGTTTGTGCCATCGAAGACCAAATCGGTTGAGATGAAGATGAAGCGAGCGTTGAACATCTCGGCAAGCGTTGCAAGGGTTTTCGTTGCATCGATGTTCAAGGCTTTGGCTTCCTTGCGATTCCATTCGCAAAACGCGGTTTCGGTATATGCCGCTGTGTGAATGATCATGTTGGGTTGAAGCGTCGAGATGATGTTCCAAACGGCGGTTTCGTCAGTTAAATCAAGCGTGAAGGCGTCTTGTCCATTTGTAAATCTTTGAGGGATTACAAAAGAAGCATCGTGATGGGTGGCGAAGAGTTGAACCGTTGGATTGCAGGCGAATCGTGCGAAGCAATTTCCACCGAGCAAACCGCTTGCCCCTGTGAGCAAAAGTTTCATGCGCGAAGATGTTCAAGCAAGGCATGTGCCGCACGAATCCCTGAAACTGCCGCACCCTCGACGCGCGGCGCAACAAAGCCATCGCCCACAAATACAATCGGCGCAGGCGAATCAACCATAACAAAAGGCTTATCTAAAACCGACTTTGCAAAGCCATATCGCCAGCGATGGACTTGTGAGAGTTTAATCGGGGCTTTAATCCAATCTTTGAGATGCGCACACATAGTCTCAACAATTATCGAGTCGGTCGTTTGCCAATGCTCGGCACTGAACATCGGTCCGGCGTGAATGGTCAAGGTTGGCAGTGGCGAAATGCCTTTGCGCAAGTTATCGCTCGCCCATGCAATCGGTTCTCCTTGAAACCATATTCCAGAGGCAGGCAAAATCGGGTCAGTGCTATCAAAGAGCAAAAGTGTAGCAATGCACGGGTGGTAGTCAATCGTGGCAAGTTCTGTTTCAACATCGCTCGGAAGCGACACATTGGACTTTTTAAGGAGCTCGAGCGATTGCGGCACGGGTGGCGAAAGGATAAGCGCGTCGGCGGTAAAGGTTTTGCCTTTGTCGGTTTCAACCGTCCATTGCTTTTCAAAGGAAAGTTTGTCGACGCGTTCCGAGAAGAAGACTCGAAGCGAATCAGCAAGATACTTTGTTGAGGCGTTCATGCCGGTTGCGCCGATGTAGCGCGTTTCACTGCTTAAATCGGGTTCGCCGTTTTGTCGAATGAGTTTCCCGTTGAGTGGCTTGATGATGCCCAGCGCAAGCCATCGCTCAACATACTTGGCAAAGTCGCCATCGCTGACGGTGAAGTATTGCGCGCCATGGTCGACGTAGGCGGAAGTGCCATCGAGGTCAATGCGACGTGTCGACATTCTGCCACCTGCGCCACGCCCTTTGTCAAGAACCGTTACTTCAACACCGTGTTCTTTCAACACGGTTGCGGCTAATAAGCCCGATATGCCCGCGCCCACCACCAGCACCGACTTTGGCAAACGTTCAAACGCCATGTTTGTGAAACTGCTTTAAGTTGTAAGCCATCATCTATTCATTTGTTTGTTGAGTTGTTGGACTTGATTCAGCACACGAATCGGATTGGAAAAAATCCACGCCTTTTGATTGAGGTCGCACTCCACGCGATAAACGCCTGCTTGGCTGGTTTCTACATCAAGTTGAGTGCCTGCTTGTTCCGCAATGCATTTGCCGTTGTGCATCAAGCGAATCGTGCAATCTCTTGGCGCAATCACGTGAAAGTGAGTTTTCTCGTTGGAAAATACATTTTCGCCCATTTCAATCGTTGTGTTGCCTTGTGTTGCCCAAAATCGGAAGCCTTTGGCAGAGCCGAGATAGGAGTTTGAAATGAACGACTGTCCTTCTCGAAGAGCCTCGTAAATTTTCGCGCGTTCTGATTCAATCGGCTGTGAAACATCAATCGGCGACTCGAGAAGCACGTGCATGTGAATGGAGCGAAAGCACACTTTGTATGGAAAAATTTTGAGCGTCAGTCCAAGCAAGTTGATTTTATGCGC
>CALGMC010000154.1 GCA_937959145.1 uncultured Chlorobiales bacterium | reverse complement strand
GTTGTCAAATATGAATGGCAAGCCGATGGAAAGCCGATTGGCACAACGCCGAAAGTCGCTCATGTCTTTGACACGCATGGCAATCACCGCATTGATGTTGCCATCACCGACGACTCCCCAACGCGCACCAATTCTGCAACAGAAGCCTTTAACGTTTTTGCTAACGCCGCGCCGAAACCTGAAATTGTGTTTCCGTCTCCGATTTATGAAAACGAACTGATTAAACTTGTGCCAACCCCCTACCAAGACGCCGATGGCGATACGCTTCGCTTTACGTGGCTGATTAACCAAAACCTTCACACCGCAGATTCAGTGAGATTTCTTGCAGGACGAAACGTGATTCAACTCAATGCCGATGACCGACGCAACCTTCTCAACTCTCGCGATTCGGTCATCAAGGAAATTCAAGTCGTGCCACCGCCGCCTTTCCCTTCTTCGCTTCCGAAGCACATCATTCAAGGCACTTTGATTGAGATGCAAAAAGTCTTTGAAACCAACGCCATTGGCTTTGTTTCCGCAAATACGATTACCCCAACTTTTCAAGCCACCACGCTCGGCAAAAACGAGTTGAAATTAGGTTGGAAACCACGCGAGGCAATTTTGAAAACCGAAACTTACGACCTCACCGTTTGGGAAAGTTTGAAGTTTGTCGAACAGCCAACGCCCATCACGCTTGTTTGGAATCCTGCAAATCCAACAATAATTCTCACTGCGCCAAAAGTTAATCGTCCTGACTCCAACAAGGTCATTTACAAGTGGACAAAAGGCAAGGCATTACTTGGGTTCGGCAGAAGCCTTGAAGTGCCACTACGCAAAGGCGAAAACGTTTTTACCGTCGAAGCCAGCGAGGAAGGCGTTGAAGGCTCAACTCCAACAAGCACAACGATTACGGTTATCACGCAATAGTTATGACTCAAACAACCCGCATTACGATTGGCATTATCCTCGTTTCTGCCCTCACGTTTATTCCGTTTCTTGGCTTTACGCGGCTCTTTGATTGGGACGAAGTCAACTTTGCCGAATCGGCGCGCGAGATGATGGTAACAGGTAACTACAGCCGTGTGCAAGTCAACTTTCAGCCCTTCTGGGAAAAGCCACCGCTCTTTTTTTGGATGCAAGCAACTTTTATGCACCTTTTCGGCATCAACGAGTTTGCGGCACGCTTCCCAAATGCGATTTGCGGCATTCTCACGCTTCTGCTTCTCTTCCGAATTGGCAAAGAAATTCACGACGAACAGTTCGGTCTTGTTTGGGCGACGGCGTATTTCGGCTCATTTCTTCCACACTTTTATTTCAAAAGCGGCATCATCGACCCTTGGTTCAACCTGTTTATTTTTCTCGGCATTTATTACATCTTCCGCGCAACTTCGCTTGCCATAGACGCTGATAAACACAAGCGACTTCGGCTCTTCGCACTATCGGGCTTGTTCATCGGACTTGGCATTTTAACCAAAGGACCCGTTGCGTTTCTCATTTGCTCGCTTGTGGCGATTGTCTTTGGGGTGATTGCTCTCGTGAAGACGAAAAAACTTATCGTAACCGTCTCGGAGGGCGCGATTTATGTCGTCGTTGCTTTCTTGGTCTCAACGCTTTGGTATGGCTACGAGGTGATTCAAAATGGATTCTGGTTTGTGCGGGAGTTTCTCGTTTATCAAGCCGGGATTTACACGCAGAACATTGCAGGACACGAACAGCCGTTTTATTATCACTTCTTCGTTTTGTTGCTTGGCGTTTTTCCCTCGTCCTTTCTTGCGATTGCTTCAATCCGAAAAGATGCTTTGGACAATGACACACAGCGCACGTTCAAACTGTGGATGGTGATTTTCTTTTTCGTGCCGTTCATCGTGTTCTCAATTTCAAAAACTAAAATCGTGCATTACTCCTCGCTGTGCTACTTCGGACTCACCTACCTTGCGGCGGATTATGTTTATCGCGTCATTCGTGGCGAAGCAAAATGGACGAACATTACGAGCATTTCTTGTTTGCTCTTTGGCGCGATTGTAGCAGGACTTTTGGCGTGGTTTCCGCTTGCGGTTGAATATGGCTGGCTTGCCGAACTTGTGAAAAAAGACCGTCTCGCAGTTGAAATTTTGAAAACAGATGTGAAGTGGTCGGGCTATGAATTTTTGGTTGGGGTTTTGTATTTCATCTTGCTTGTGGTTAGCACGCTTTTTCTTTTTCGCAAGAAGTTTCAAGCGGGATTTGCAACGCTCTTTTTCTCAACGGCACTCACAATGCACCTTTTCACGCTCGCGATTGCGCCGAAGATTGACCAATACGTGCAAGGCGGACCTGTTGCATTCTTTGAGCAACTGCAAAACGAAGATTGCTATGTCGAGACGCTTGGCTACAAAAGTTATGCGCACCTCTTTTACTTCCGAAAGAAACCACCAACAAACCCACGCGCTTCCGACCTCGATTGGCTTTTGAACGGTGAGATTGATAAACCTGCTTACTTCGTCTCCAAAATCACGCGCGCCGATGAATTTCTCAAACATCCGAATTTGGAAGTCTTGAAAATCGAAGCAGGTTGGGTCTATTTCAGACGATTGCCAAAACAAGACCAAGATTGAGGCGAATCTGACTTCTCTCACGCATGTGCTGAAACCCACACATCGCCGTCTTCAAACAGTTCTTTCTTCCAAATTGGCACAACTTCTTTAAGCGTGTCGATAATGAACTTGCAGGCGGCAAAGGATTCGGCGCGATGTGGCGTCGCAACGGCAATCACAACGGCAATTTCGCCTAACTTCAACTTGCCGACACGGTGCGCGATTGCCACTTTCAGCACAGGAAATTTCGCCTTCGCTTCTTCGGCGATTTCCTGCATCTTTCTTATCGCCATGGCTTCAAAGGCTTCGTAATCCAACCCAACGACATTTTTTTGCGCAGTTTGATTTCGCACCGTGCCAATAAACACATTGATTGCACCTGCTTCTTCGGTTTGCACCGCTTCAATCACGGCTTGAACATCGAGAGGCTTATCTGAAATCGTTATCATCGTTCGCTTTGCATTTTTATCATTTTAGTTTAGCCGCCGCTCACAGGCGGAATGATGGTGAGTTCGTCTCCGTCGTGCAGCTCAGTTTGTAGGTCGGCATAGTCTGTGCCGATGGCGACCATGAGCGTTTTAACGGTTTGAAATTTTGGATAGCGTTCTTTGAGCACATCGAGGACGGTTTGCGCCGTTGCGCCGTCGCTGAGCGTGAGCGTGAGTTCGGAACTGCCAACGATTTCACGCCCAATCGCAAAAAGTTGAACCGTAACTGTCATGGCGTCATTTCATCTTAATTCACAACAGGTCTGCCGATGCTGAAATACTTAAACCCAAGATGCTTCATTTTCTCGATGTCATAAACGTTGCGTCCGTCAAAAATCAAAGGCTCTTTGAGCGTTCTCTTGATTCTCTCGAAGTCAGGATTGCGGAACTCGTTCCACTCCGTTACGATGATGAGCGCATCGGCTTCTACGAGCGCATCGTATTGCGAAGCGACGAACATGACTTTTCCATCATAAAGTTTGCGCACGTTCTCGATGGCTTCAGGGTCGTAAGCGGCGATGCTTGCACCGCGTTTGAGCAGTTCTTCAATCACGACGAGCGACGGGGCTTCGCGAATGTCGTCGGTGTTCGGCTTGAACGACAACCCCCAAAGTGCGAATCGCTTTCCTTTTAAGGTCTCGCTTCCGCCAAAGTAGTCTTCTAATTTTTTGATGAGCACATGCTTTTGGGCATAATTAACAACTTCAACGGACTTCAAGATTTTGAAATCGTAGCCATATTCTTCCGATGTTTTGATGAGGGCTTGCACGTCTTTCGGGAAGCAACTTCCGCCGTAGCCCACGCCCGAATAAAGAAACTGCTTGCCAATACGCGAATCGGTGCCGATGCCGCGTCGCACCATATCGACATTTGCGCCGACTTTTTCGCAGATGTTAGCAATTTCGTTCATAAACGAGATTTTGAGCGCAAGCATTGCATTGGCGGCGTATTTGGTGAGTTCCGCGCTTCGCTCGTCCATCACCAAAATCGGGTTGCCTTGACGCACAAACGGTTCGTAGAGTTGTTTCATCAGTTCAATGGCTTTCGGCGACGAACTGCCAATCACCACGCGCTCAGGTTTGAGGAAGTCGTCGACCGCAACGCCTTCGCGTAAAAATTCAGGATTGCTGACGACATCAAATTCATACTTAGCATTTTCGGCAATGGCGGCGCGCACTTTTTCCGCTGTTCCAACAGGCACGGTGCTTTTATCGACGATGATTTTGTAGCCGTTAAGAAGTTTGCCAATGTCTTTTGCCGCACCGAGCACGTATTTCAAATCTGCTGAACCGTCTTCGCCCGGCGGCGTTGGCAGAGCAAGAAAAATAAAATCGGATTGCTCGACGGCTGATTTTAGGTCAGTCGTGAAATGCAGTCGTTCTTCGCGCAAATTGCGCTTGAAGAGCACTTCTAATCCCGGCTCAAAAATTGTAATTGTGCCGCTCGAGAGTTTCTTGACTTTTTCCTCGACGACATCGACGCAAATGACATTGTTTCCTGTTTCGGCAAAGCACGTGCCTGCCACTAATCCCACATAGCCTGTGCCGATGACTGAAATTTTGAACATGTGTTTTGTATGGTTTTTTGCTAATTGCGTTTCTCAATTTTGCGCAAGAGAGAGCCCGCCATGAAGTTGTTTTTGTCTTTGATTTTCTCGTATTGAATCCGCGCCGAATCGGGTTTTCCGAGTTCGTAATAGGCGACCCCCATGCTGTATTCCGCCTCGACGTAATCTTTTCGCAGTTCTGTGGCTTTTTTGTAAGCAGGGATTGCCTGTTCAAATTGTTTGAGGTTCATATACACGTTGCCCAAGTTGAAGAAGGCTTCGTGGTTGTTGGGCGCAAGTTCGGTCAGTTTTTGAAACGGCGGTAGGGCTTCTTTATAGCGTTTCATTTCAAAATTAGTGATGCCCAAAATGGCTTGCGCCGCCGTGTCGTTAGGGTTGAGGTCAACGGCTTTTTGGAGGGCGGCAAGAGCTTCTTCGTATTGCTTTTCCGATAAATATGCTAAGCCTAATTTGAAATACGCTTTGGCGTTGTTCGGTTGCAAATTGACGAGGGCGCGAAGGTTTTGTATGTCTTCTTTAGCCGTTTGGCTTGGTGTGCACCCCAAGAAAACGCACACGCCTATCACAAAAACGATGCTCATTTTCATAGTTCAAGTAATGGTTGAAGTTGTTTGGCGAGCGTGCGGTCGAGTTTCATCAGCATCTCGTAAAGTTCAGAGACTTTGGCGCGATTTCCCATTCGGTAGTGAATGAACCCTAAGGCGAGGTAGGCTTCGGCAAGGTCGGGCTTCAAGACAATGGCTTTCTCAATGGCTTCAAGTGCTGGTTGATTTTTGCCGCTGTCATCATAGACATTTCCCAAATAAAAATACGCCAATGCGTTTTCGGGGGCGAGCGTGATGGCTTTCTCTAAACACGCTTCCGCTTCTTTTAACTTTCCCTTGTTGAGGTGCACGCACCCCAATCCAATCAAGGCATCTACAAAGTTGGGATTATGTGAAAGCGATTGTTCGTATTCAGATTGGGCTTCATTAAATCGTCCTTCCTGAACGTGAATTTCGGCGGATTGAAAATGTGATTGGGATTTATCGGAAGGCATAGAACTTCAGAAACCATTTTTAGCGGAAGCCTTGTAAGAAATGCTATGCGAAAACATTGCGGAGCTGACGGGGCTCGAACCCGCGACCTCCTACGTGACAGGCAGGCGCTCTAACCAACTGAGCTACAGCTCCATTTTTCGGAGCCTTGAATAGATAGGCTCTTCAAAAAAGGATTGCAAATATAGCGGTCGAAGATTTCGTTTCCAAAATCTCTCACAAAAAAATTTAATAGGAGCGAAGTTTTTCGCGAAGCATTTTGTAGAGCATTTCGCGTGCACGAAAAATGTGCGCTTTAACCGTGCCGAGCGGCAATCCAAGCTCGACTGCAATTTCTTCGTAAGCGAGTTCCTGCAAGTGCCGCATTTCAATCACCACGCGATATTTGCCGGGCAGTTGTGCGATGGCTTCCCGCACAAGTTGGTCGCGCTGCGATTGCATAATGTTCTTTCCCGGCTCTTCGCGCGAATCAGGAATTTCGACATAGTATTCGTCGTCTTTGCTCTTAATCGGATTATCAAGCGAGAAGGTCTTCAAGCGTCGCTTGCGGAGGTAGTCGATACTGCTGTTTGTGGCAATACGATAAAGCCAAGTGGAAAAGGCGTATTCTTTGTTGAAATTGGCAATCGAGTTGAAGGCTTTTGAGAAGGATTCTTGAACGAGGTCTTCGACTTCTTCGCTGTTGTGAACGATTTTCAGAATGAGGCTGTAAATCTGATTTCGATATTTGGAAAGGAGACGTCTGTAGGCGTTGTCGCGCGCACGCGGATCGCCTTCGCGAATATCGTCGATAAGCTTGTAGTCTTCTTCGCGCGAACTTGGCTTATCTTCCTTTGAGATTTCCGCTTCGACTTCTTTGAGTTCTTGTTCAACTTCTTTGGGCAACTCTACGGGTAATTCTTCTTCTACTTCGGCTTTGAGCACATCTTCTGAACTTTCGTCAAGTTTATCATCGAGAAGTTTTTCATCAAGAAGATTGTCATCGAGGTCGCCTTCCGACGCTGTAAGTCGCTTTTTTGATTTTTGAGGTGAAGATTTTTTGTGTGAAGACTTGCGGGGTGTCTTGGTTTTCGTTGCTTGACCTTGCTTCTTTGCCATGTGAGAAACAGGAATGTTTCGGGGCGACGGGCGCGTTCATCGCACCTTTGTTACCTCTTGCGGAGAAGGGGGGATTCGAACCCCCGGTAGCACCTTACGATACTACATCGGTTTAGCAAA
>CALGMC010000153.1 GCA_937959145.1 uncultured Chlorobiales bacterium | reverse complement strand
GATGCCACAAACAAATGCAACTTTCCTTGTTGCCTCGCTTGCCTTGGCGGGATTTCCTTTGACGGCAGGCTTTTTCAGCAAAGACGATGTGCTCGCCAAAACATTCGAGAGCGGAAATTATCTGCTCTGGGGTGTCGGGCTCGCAACGGCGTTCATCACAGCATTTTATACGATGCGCCTTTACACACTAACCTTTTTAGGTGAAGCGCGATACAACACAGACAAGCACCCGCACGAATCGCCCGCGCTGATGACCGCGCCACTTTGGATTCTCGGCGCGCTCTCGCTGATTGGTGGCGCGATAGGATTGCCCGCCGTGATTCAAGAACAAAATTGGATTCAATCGTTTTTATCGAGTAGCGTGGCAAGCGTGCAAGCTCATCATCTTGAACATTCAACCGAATGGATTTTGCTTGGTGTCTCAAGCGTTGTGGCGATTTTGGGGCTTGCCATCTCGTTTAGCATATACAGCAAAAAAACTGTGCAAGGCGAACCCGAAGGCGTTGCGACAGTGCTTTATCGCAAATACTACATCGATGAAGTTTATGACGCGCTTATCTCAAAACCCTTTCAAGCCCTTTCAGCGCGACTTCTGTCACCGATTGACAATCGTATCATTGATGGATTGGTGAATGGCATAGGAAGTTCTATGGTCGGGCTTGGCGGCGCGCTCAAGCGTTGGCAAACGGGCGTAGCGCAAAACTATGCACTTGTCATTACGATTGGCTTAATTCTGCTTGTCGGTTATATTGCATTGACTTAACGATTCCGTCTGGTGTTCGATGTTACTATCACCCTAACCGCGAACTAAAACGGGGATTTACACGAAAGTAAAAACGCCAAGACGATTAAACCATGCCGAATGTATCTCCACCTGCGACGAGTTTAGAGGCAAAAAACTTAACGTCTGCCGAACGTTTGCATTCTCTTTTCAGCCCTTCATTTGAAGGATTGCTCAATCGCATTTTATCGCTCACCCTACTGCTTCAAAATACGGAAACGCTCTCTGGCAAGGCTAACCTTCTCTGCAACGAACTCGCACGCCTGCTTTTCCGTCGTAGCCTTTTCATTCTCGTTTTTGATGAACAGTATCAACTTCTCGCCTCATCGCTTTTCTCTCAAAACGAAAAAGACCATTTAGCCTTCGAGCAACATTTGGTTGATGCGCCCGCTGAGAAAGAAAAATTTTATACCTACATCGCAACGCTCTGCCGTGAATCGCCACAAAATTTGATTGCGATTGATAATCACAAACTCTTTGAGCAAGTCAAACTCCAAAGCATCGATGTTCATGCTCCGATTGAAATTCATCAAAGAAAAAACGACGTGAGTTTTTCTCAACAAATGATTGCGCACCACCTCTTCGAGTTGCCGACGCTCAAAGACGATTTCGGCGTATATCTCACGGCGCAATCGCAACACAGGAAAGTAACTGTGGTGCTGTATTTGGGCGGTGGCACGGAAAAAGTATGTAGCAGTGAAGCAGAAATAGAATCTCTCTGTCAAACCCTCGACTTCGCCGTGAAGCAAACGGCAACGCTTTTTGAGAACGACGAAGCAAAGCGCAAAGCCACACAAGAAAGCGACGCAGTGCGAATCATCAATCAACTTACTTCGGAGCTCATCGCAAGCAGTCGCACGATTAAGGGCGAAAAAGATATTCGTAAAAAATTAGCATTGCTATGTCAAAGCGTGGCGAAGCCTAATTTTTTTGAAGCAACTGTTGCCATCATTTTCAGCAACGACGACGCGCTTGTCGAAGTGAGCGCAGCGGGCGTTCACGCGCACTCAGAAGTCGATAAAGCCCTTATGCCGCTCACATCTATCGGCAAACTTCCAAAACAGTATTGGCAAAAACTGACGCAATTCGGAGAGAAAATTTCCGACACGTTTGTCATGCTCGATTCCGTCATTGAAGATGAAGAGTCGCCGCTGGCTTTTCCTGCGCTGTGCAACGTCTTCACGCTTTTAGGACATCGGCGAAGCGAGTTCAGCGTAACGTTCTTTACGCCATTTTTGAATCAAGAGGGTGAAGCCTTTGGATTCATCGCGTATTGCACTGATACAATTCCATTGATGGTCGAGGAGTGGGTGCTTTCCGTCGAGGCATTGATAAAAGTGGTTGAAACCGACCTTCAACTGACGATGTCCAAAACCACTTCGCTTTTGGAACTTAGGAAGCGACGCGAGTTTGCCGAGCAAGCGGCATCGGCGAAACTGCAAGAGTGCTTGAACTTCTCAAAGTCGATTAGTGTCTATTCCACTCGCCGAGAGAAGATAGAAGTAACCTTAAAAGCCATTTGTCAGAAAACCGATAGCAAAAAAACTTCCGCCTTTTTTTTCAACAAGCAAGGAGACTACACGCTTGGCTTTGAGTGCGAGGGGCAATCGGTCGCGGAAATTCCGCAAGCGGAAATTGGAAAGAAGAACATCGCCTTGCGTCTGCCAAACCGTTTCGCCCTTGAGACGATTCTTTCCTGCAAAGGGTTCGAACTGAACGGCAATTTTTGCTTCACCCCCAGCCAAGTCGAGCGCGTCATAGAAGGGATTCTAACAGGCGGAAGCATTCCGATAGAGTTTTTATCACCCGATTTGCTCAAAGAAAATTTGCATCAATTCAACGCCTCTGGGGAAGCGTTTTTGCTTACGCCGATTCGCTATCAAGGCGAGGTATTTGGATACGTGGCACATGCTCCGTTCAAGCCGACGAGCGACGCGGCGAATTTAACCCTTCAATACAGCGAAACTTTTTCGCTCATTTCATTCTTCGTCCGCGAACTCAGCTACGAACTTTCAGTCGAGACGCTTAAAGAACTCAACAAGAGAAGCGTCCAACAAACTGAACTCACAAGAGATTTGACCGACGCGCTTTTTGAGAGTGCGAGGCAGTTTCAATCGTCGGTGAGCGTCGAAGAGAGAGCCCACTCGATCGCCGAAGCCCTAACCGAAAAATTCGGCTTTCAATTTGCCAGCATTGTTTTTTATGAAGACGGCGACACGATTTCAATCGCCGCTTATCGCACCCACTCACAAGTGATGAATCCGAACATAGAGCATCGCTTTAATCTACGTTTTCAAAAAGGCATGCTTGTTCCAAACAACATTCTTGACGTTGTTTTTCAAGACGAGTTCAAAGTCGGATTATTCTACGCCTATCGCGCAAGCGACGTCAAAAAAGCCTATCGTGCGAGGCAATCGGGACAACAGGTTCAAGAAAATTTTGGAGCAAGCGCGCTGAAAAATTACGCCTCGGGCGACGAGCGTGCGGCGATTATGATTCCACTCTTCGATGACCGTCATCAACGAATCGGGCATATCGCACTCGGACAGTTGATGCTTTCAAATTTGGGTATTGATGTGCTCTCGCTTTCCGAGCGAATGAAGCTTGTTTCAGTGTTGGTTGAGCATCTGGCACTCTCAATGCGCAGTTACCTTGCTTCCCGCGAAAAAGACTTCGCCAATGAAAATTTGCGTCGTTCCGAAGCCCGCTATCGAAACCTTGTCGAGAATGTTACCTACGGCTGTATCATTTTTGATGCCGAAGGCAAAATTCAATTTGTCAACACTGCTTTGAAAGGAATGTTGGGATATACGATGGAGACAATGAAAGATAAAAAACTTGAACGCTTTGTGGTGGCAAAGTCCATCAGCAAAGCCAAAGAGATACACGAACAAATTTACTCTCGGAAAATACAATCCGATGCCGAACTCTTGCTCATCGCCAATAGTGGCGAGGAAATTCCCTTTCAGGTTTCTTTCGTGCCTCAACTGATTGTTGGAAAAGCGGGCGAACTTGAACTCGAGGGCGCATTTGCTGTGCTCACCGACTTGCGCCCACAATACGAGATCGAGAAGCAGAAACAACAGTTGGAAAATATCAAGAAGAATTTTTACGCCATGGTCGTTCACGACATGAAAGTTCCTCTTGCGGCGATTTATGGTTACAGTGAGATGATGAAAAGTGCTGTCCCCTCGCAAATGAAACCCGAACATTTTCAAGACATCATGGCGCAGATTCATCTTTCATCAATCAACATCACCAATCTTATTCAAGAAATTTTAGAGTTCTCGAAGTATGAATCCAAAGCCGTTGCGTTAGACCTGAATCAGAGCGATTTAACACTATGCGTCGAGTTGGTGATTGAACAATCTCAATTTAGCTTGAACGAGAAAGAACTTCAAGTCGTCAAACACTTTGAGCCGATTGAAAAATTTTACTTTGACTTTACAAGAATTGCGCGCGTGATTTCAAATCTGATGAGCAACGCGATTAAGTTTTCAAAAAGCCAATCTCAAATTATCGTTTCGGTCAAAAAAATCATGCGAAATGGAAAAGCCTTCGCGCAATGCTCGGTGAAAGATTTTGGAGAGGGAATCCCACCAAACGAACTTGACAGCATTTTTGACGCCTATCGACAAGCACAGTCCAAACACGGCAGTCGCGGAACCGGGCTTGGGCTTTCCATCGCCAAGCAAATCATCGAATTGCACGGTGGAAGCATCTGGGCAGAAAGCGTGCTCGGCGAAGGCGCGACGCTCACCTTTACTCTGCCTATCCGCACAACGCCTGACAACCCTAAACCCAACTTCTTGAGTTAAATCTCGTCCTTTGGCGTGCTCATCAACTCCGACTGCTACGACCCTCAACTAAGACGACACACTTCGTCAACCTCGCCTTCTTTCGTTTTGAAATCACAACGGCTTTTGTAATTTCGCTCTCCAACAACTTAACTATGACGACATCATTTTCTCTCCAATCCATGCTTCTGCCGCACCAATCATATCACTATTACATTTTCAAAAAAAGGAGATAACTCATCATGACTATTGAGATTGAAAAACTCACCTACAAAGAGCCTGCGCCCATCAAAGACATTGAAAATCCGTTTGAATCCATGATGGAGCGGTTCAATATCGCCGCAAAAGTTCTCAACCTTGAAGCGGGCGTGTATGAATACCTTAAAACGCCGGTCAAGCAAGTGATTACCTCGATTCCGATTCAGATGGACGATGGGCGGATTGAAGTTTTTGAAGGGTATCGCGTCATACATAACGATACGCTCGGTCCTTCCAAAGGCGGAATTCGCTACGCGCCCGATGTAACGATTGACGAAGTCAAAGCCCTTGCCGCGTGGATGACGTGGAAATGTGCGATTTTGAACTTACCCTTCGGCGGCGCAAAAGGTGCGGTGAAGTGCGACCCGTCCAAACTCTCG
>CALGMC010000152.1 GCA_937959145.1 uncultured Chlorobiales bacterium | reverse complement strand
TTCTCAAACGAGTTCAACAATCATAGAAACCGCCTCGCCACCGCCGAGGCAAATTGCGGCAAGCCCGCGCTTCAAGCCGCGCTGTTTAAGGGCGTGCAGGAGCGTTACTAAAATTCGTGCGCCGCTTGCGCCAATCGGGTGTCCGAGTGCAACTGCGCCCCCATGAACATTCATTTTCTCGTGAGGAATGCCGAGCGATTTTTCCGCCGCCAAACTCACAACGGCAAAGGCTTCATTGACTTCGAAAAGGTCAATATCGTTCAGCGAGAGATTGGCTTTTTTGAGTGCTTTGGGAATCGCATCAATCGGAGCCGTAGTGAAGTATTCGGGCTTTTTTGCCGCCGTTGCCATAGAAACAATTTTTGCAATCGGCTTAACGCCCTTTTGCATAACGGCTTCGGACGACATCACCAAAAGTGCCGCCGCACCATCGTTGATTTTGGAAGCGTTTGCCGGCGTTACCGTGCCGCCTTCTTCAAAAGCAGGTTTCAAAGTCGGAATTTTATCGGGACGAAAATTTTTAGGCTCATCATCTTCTGAAATGGCGACTTCTTTTCCGCGTTCATTCCAAACGACGCTGACAATTTCATCTTTGAACAGCCCCTCTTTTTGAGCCTTAATCGCGCGCTCATAACTTGAAACAGCAAATTCATCTTGGGCTTGGCGGGAAATGTTGCACTCACGGGCACAAAGTTCTGCCGCATTGCCCATCAGGTAGCGATTATAGACATCGAAAAGCCCATCATACTGCATAGAGTCAATGATTTCGCCGTTGCCATAGCGGTAGCCGGTTCGTGCTTTCGGAAGCAGATAGGGCGCATTGCTCATCGATTCCATGCCGCCTGCAACAGCCACGTGGGTATCGCCAAGCATAATCGATTGCGCCGCCAGCATCACGGCTTTCATGCCTGAACCACACATTTTGTTAATCGTCAAACATTCGGTCGTGACGGGCAAACCGCCGAAAATCGCGGCTTGACGCGCTGGGGCTTGTCCTTCGCCTGCCGCCAGCACATTGCCCATCGTGCATTCTTCAACATCAGTCGGAGCAATTCCTGCGTGTGCCACGGCGGCTCTAACGACCGTTGCGCCTAACTCAACCGTTGGGCGCGAGGCGAGCGAGCCTTGAAAACTTCCAATCGGGGTGCGAACTGCGCTGACAATGTAGGCTTCGAGCATAAAGGAATTAAAAAACAACGAATTAGAAAACAACTGAAAAACCTTGTGGCTGAAAAACGCAACGGGCGGAAATCATACAACTTTCTATCGTGCGAAAAAGAAAACGCTCAAGGAGCAAGTGTTTGAAATTTTGCGGGCGCAACATAGCAAAAAAAAAAGTTTCGTCAAGTTAAATGCGCTTGTTTGGACGTGGTCTAAATTCCAAAGATTGTCCCCATGCAAGTCAGAGAAGGCGTATTCAAAAAAATTGCATGGAAATTTTGCAATCGCGGCTGTGTTTGTAACTTAACAAGTTAACTTTGATTGCAATTCAATAATGAACGAATGAAAGATTACCCGCGAGATATTGCGCTGTCTGCTAAATCCTCTCCGAAAACGGAGCGCAGCGAAGTGTATGAGCAGATTGATTACAAGAATGAACTAGCACGAAAAGGTATTCATCTTGCATCAATCATGATTCCAATCATTTACTTTCACATCACGAAAGAACTTGCTTTAATGCTACTGGTGCCGATGTTTCTTGGGTTTTTTTTCGTTGACCTCCTCAAAATGTTCGTCAAGCCGGTTGCGGATTTATACTACAAACATTTCGGCGCGATGCTTCGTGCACATGAATTGGACGCCTCGCAACGCAATTTCAACGGTGCCACATATGTAACGCTCGCCGCTGTGCTTGTGGTGTGGCTCTTTCCGAAAATGATAGCGATTGCCGCCTTTGCGATTCTCATTCTCGCCGATACTGCCGCCGCGCTGGTTGGAAGAAAAATCGGCAAAATTAAAATTGGCGCAAAAACGCTCGAAGGAAGCATTGCATTTTTTCTTTTCGCCTTGCTGGTGGTGCTGGTAACACCGAAACTCAATGCGGCGGTCGGGATTGCGATAGCAATTTCCACAACGGTTGCCGAACTCTATCCGATTAAGCTGGGAAATTGGAATGTCGACGACAATCTCTCTATCCCGCTTGTGGGCGCAACAGCGGGGCTGATTTGTTACATGCTCTTCATTCCGCATGAACTTGCCTTACTCAACTAAATTTCCGCAGTTTCTGTCGATGCTTCTTTCAATCGTGATTCCTGCATATAACGAAGAAAAACGAATCGGGGCATCGCTTCAAGAACTTCAAGCATTTTTGCCTAATCACTTTGAGCAAACAGAAGTGATTGTGGTGAATGATGGCAGTTCCGACAGAACCAGCGACGTGGTTGAGTCTTTCGTTAAGCCCTGCGGCATGCATCGGCTCATGCTCATTGAGCTCACACAAAACCGCGGCAAAGGCGCGGCAGTGAAAGCAGGTATTGAACGCGCCAAAGGTGATTATATTCTCTTTATGGATGCCGACCTTTCAACGCCTCTCTCGGAAATTGCGAAAGTGCTCTTGCCAATTCAACAAGGAAAAGACATTGCCATCGGCTCACGAGCAACGAAAAATGCGAACATCATCGAGCGACAACCGTTCTATCGGGAGTCGATGGGAAAAATATTTAACCTGCTTGTTCGTCTGCTTGTCGTTAATGGCATTTCCGATACGCAATGTGGATTCAAAGCCTTTCGGCGCGAAGTAGCAAAAGAAATTTTCAAACGATTACAAACAACACGCTTTGGCTTCGATGTAGAAGTGCTCTTGTGGGCAAAAGTGTTGGGATATTCAGTTGAAGAAGTCGGGGTAACTTGGATTAACTCGCCGCACTCGCGCGTCTCGCCAATTCGCGATTCGCTGGAAATGCTGTGGAGTTTGTTTCGAATTAGGCGGCAAGTATATGTATCGTTCAAACAAGCGTCTAAAAACGGAAACCTGAACGTCAAATATGGAGAAAGTTCTCTACGATGAAATGCGCGAAAGTGAAACCGAGCATTGGTGGTTTCAGGCAAGGCGAGAAATTCTCTTACAAATCATCAAATCGTTTGTGCCGAAAGGCGCATCGGTGTTAGATGTTGGGTGCGGCACAGGATTTATCCTTGAAAAATTACAGCACGACTACGACGCGCACGGTTTAGACCACGCCGAAGTTGCTGTCAACTATTGCCACGAGCGCGGCTTGACCTTTGTTAAACAAGGCTTGCTTGGCGAAGAAACGTTCAACAACAAGAAATTTCACCTCATCTCGTTTTTGGACGTCATCAAGCATATTGAAGACGACCTCGCTGTGCTTTTAGCCGCAAAGCCGTATTTGAGCGAAAACGGCGTCGTGATGATTACCGTGCCGGCATTTGAGTTTCTTTGGAGCGCGCATGACGAAATTCACCACCACAAACGCCGATACACAAAAGAGACCCTGACTGAACTGCTCCAAAAGGCAGGCTACACCATGCGATACATTTCATATTTCAACACATTGCTTTTCCCGATGATTGCGCTTGTAAGAGTGATTGGAAACTTGACGGGGCGGCGCAATGCGTCTGACGCCAAGCCACAAAGCAAGTTCGTCAATGAGATGCTCTATCGAGTGTTTGAGAGCGAGCGTAATCTGTTGCCAAATGTCAGTTTGCCTTTCGGCGTTTCACTGCTCGCTGTTGCAGAAGTTAAAAAATCTTAACCGATGAACGATTCAACACTGCTTGCATTAGCGGCGGATTCAAGCCAACTTGCGCCGCTTCCTTTCACGAAGTTAATGCCGATTCGCTACCAAGAACTCTCGGAAGCCGTTGCAGGATTTGAACGCACGGGCATACCGCTTGTGTCGGTGCATGGCGATAGCCTCATTCCGACAGCAGGATACACGGACGATGTTGGCATGTATTACCTTGCTTCAAAACTTGCGGCATTCTTTCATCTCTCGGCGGCGGCGGCGTGGGATTTGTTTTTCTTTCTCATTCTTATTCCTTGTTTTGCGATTGGATTTGTGGGAATGATGAAAGTGCTTGAAACGCAAGTCGCAAAAGTCTTCTATGTTGTAATGTTTGCGATACTCTTTGTTACGGTTTACTTATCGGGCGATATTTACGCACTGTCGCCGTCGCTCGCGATGCTAATTGTTCCATATCT
>CALGMC010000151.1 GCA_937959145.1 uncultured Chlorobiales bacterium | reverse complement strand
AAGCGTCCTTGCTGGAAACGGCGGGACGCTTTTTTGTTTTTACAGGTTCAGCGCGCGAGTTATCTTTCTTGTTCATCAACACTTAAAATCAATTGGTTCTAATCGCAATGACACAACTGCTCAAACTCGGTCTCCCAAAAGGTTCTTTACAAGAAGCAACGCTCGATTTGTTCGCAAAGGCGGGCTTTCACTTTATCGTGCGCGAACGTTCCTATTTTCCATCGATTGATGACGACGAAATTTCCGCCATTTTGATTCGAGCACAAGAAATGGCGCGCTATGTTGAGCAAGGCGCGTTTGACTGTGGCTTAACAGGCAAAGATTGGATTATTGAAACGGGTGCAAATGTGATTGAAGTCGCTGACCTGGTATATTCCAAAGCCTCAATGCGTCCAGTGCGTTGGGTGCTTGCTGTGCCTGAATCATCAAACATTACATCGCCCAAAGATTTACAAGGCAAGCGCATTGCGACTGAAGTGGTCAACATCACAAAGGCTTATTTGAAAAAGCACGATGTTAGTGCTGATGTGGAATACAGTTGGGGCGCAACCGAAGTTAAACCACCCGAACTTGCTGACGCCATCGTGGAAGTTACGGAAACAGGCAATTCGCTTCGCGCTAATAAACTTCGAATCGTCGAAACGATTTTAGAATCGAACACTAAGTTTATTGCGAATGCGCAAGCGTGGGGCGATAAGTGGAAGCGAGAGAAAATTGAAAACATGGCAATGCTTCTGCAAGGCGCAATCAACGCGATGGGGAAGGTTGGATTGAAGTTCAACATCAAGCGAAGCGACTTGAATGCGCTTGCGCCAAAACTGCCGGCACTTCGTAACCCGACCGTCTCGCCGCTCTCGTCGGAAGAATGGGTCGCTGTGGAAATTATCATCGAAGAAAAGCAGGTGCGTCGCCTCATTCCCGACTTGAAACGCGCAGGCGCAGAGGGCATCTTCGAGTATGAAATTAACAAACTTATTTACTAACTTCTTGCAAAAGCACATTAGCATTGTGAGTTATCATTGCAATCATAAGCATCACACATAGGAGACCAACATGGTAAAACAACTTTCAGCACGCGCTGATACGCATGTGCCGACCTCCGTTTCATCTGCGCTGTTTGAATCGACTCAAATTGAACGACAACATGCTGCTGTGCTCGCTCCGACAGTTCTCGCGTGCAACTTGGAAAAAAACTTATACTTCGCCGCGCTATCCGACACACGCGCAATCCTCAAAAATCTTGCAGAACTTCGTGCGACACGTGTCAGTAAGTCAACGGTCGATTTTCTGAGAAGGCATGAAGCCCTTGCGCCGTTGCTCACTCGCCTCACGAAGAACTATTGGTTGACGCTAACCGACGACGAAAAATCTCACCGCGCCAGAATCCGCTATCAATCCGTTGCCCTTAAAAGAGCGCAAGAACTCTTAGACGGAATTTCTACTCGAAAAAAAATTGCGAAGAAGTTTTTCAAAGCGCATCAACGCAACAAGCCGATTCGCCTTTCAAATGTTGAATCGGCGTGGCTCGACGCCAATTCAGAATGTCGCGCCTTGATGTCTGTCAAATCAAAATTTTTAATCCCGACTTCGCGCGAAGCGTTTGATTTCAGCGAAGACGTATTTGCTCGGTTGGCGACGCGACTTCGTTTTGAAATGCTCACGCCTGATGACGTGAAGTTGCTCAAAGCACACGGCGTGCCGATTTTGCCCGATAACACGCTCTCACTTGACGATGCGGCATGGGTGCGCGAGCCTTACGCAAAAGCCGTGCTGTATCGATTGGTAAAGTATCGCAAAGACGAACAAGACGCGCAAGCCGAACGCATGAAAACGGCATCAGCACGCATAGAAAAGCCGTTCAAACGTGTTCATCTGGTCGAAGACGAAATGTCGGCAGAGCCAATCGCGACGCGCGTGAATCACGCAGAAATCACTGTGCGCATTGCTCAAAAGCACGAAGCGTCGACGCGCGCTGTGCATACCAATATCGCCCAGCCGTTGAAGCGCATTGAACTTGAAAGCGACAACGTGCCTTGTGAAATCATTACTGACTATGAAACTTCAGCACGCCGATGGATAGAAGAGATGAAAGAAAAGGTGCTTTCTCTTTTTGGGATTCCAACAAAAATGCGTGCGTTTGCAAGTTAGTTCGTAGCGAGAAGTCGCATCGCGATAAATCCTCGTCGCGAAGTGCAAACGGAATTGTATATTTGACCCAAGTCTGTGTTGAGAAGTAAGGCAACTCTTGAAACGTAGTATAAAACCAACGCCACCAGTGAGTGTTCAAGCAACAAATGCACCCGCCCCTCAATCGAATTCAACACAAGAAAAACGACTGATTCGTGTTGCGATTATTACCGTGAGCGATAGAGCCTATCAAGGCATTTACAAAGATGAATCCGGACCAATCGTCGCGGCGACTTTCCCTACCGAACAATATGACGTGTCTGTAACGAGGATTGTGCCTGATGAAATTTTCGCCATCTCCAACGAGATTGTTCGATGTGTAGAAATGGAGCGCGTCGACATCGTGGTAACAACTGGCGGCACGGGTTGCTCAATGCGCGATGTAACGCCTGAGGCAACGCGCAACGTTATTCAACGCGAGGTTGTCGGTATTTCGGAAGTGATTCGCCTTGCCAACCGCGAGAAAAACCCAAACATGATTCTCTCGCGCGGCGTGAGCGGAATCCGTAATCAAACGCTTGTATTCAATCTTCCGGGCAATCCTGAGAACGCACGCATGGCACTGGAATCGGTGCTCGGAGCATTGCCGCACTGCATTAAAACCATGCGACAACAACGCCCAATGCGACGAACAGGCGGACAACATTCGGTCGGCGGTCAGCGAAGTGCCAGCGATGGAAAACCCAGAACCTCTTCAAAGCCGCGAATGCGTCCATAGAAAGCAAAAAATTACCACGAATGGGCACGAATGGAATTTCATTGTTGTTCTTTGTAAATTAGAGAAAGCAATCAAAATGAATCGTGCGAAAGCGCGAGATTGTGTCGCTGTTATTGAAGTTCTAAAACATTGAAAAAATGAGAATCCTCGTCTTCACAGGCAAAGGTGGCGTTGGAAAAACGTCCGTCGCCGCGTCCACAGCCCTACGCGCCGCTGAAATGGGCTACCGCACTTTGATTATGTCCACCGACCCCGCGCATAGTTTAGGGGATTCGTTGGATAAAGAACTCTCGCCCTCGCCGATTAACATCGCGCCGAATTTAGATGCCCAAGAGGTTAGCGTGTTCAGCGACTTGAACAACAATTGGGAAGTTGTGCGTGCGCACTTCGCTGAATTGATGCGCAACAAAGGCGTCGATGGGGTCTATGCCGAAGAAATCGGAATTCTGCCGGGCATGGAAGAACTCTTCTCGCTTTCCTACATCAAGCAGTATAACGAATCAAACAAATACGACTTGCTCGTCGTCGACTGCGCACCGACGGGCGAAACATTGCGCCTCCTCTCCTTGCCTGAAACCTTTGGATGGGTGATGAAAATGCTCCGCAATGTCGAGAAATATGCCGTCAAACCGCTTATTCGCCCGCTCTCAAAAATCTCGAACAAGACCGAAAAAATGGTCGCCTCGCCCGAAGTGTTCAGCGCGATTGATAATCTTTTCACTGCAACCGAAGGCATTATCGATTTGCTTGGCGACAACACCAAAACCACCGTGCGCCTTGTGATGAACCCCGAAAAAATGGTCATCAAAGAATCTATGCGTGCGCTTACTTATCTCAATCTTTACGGCATCACGGTCGATCGGATTGTCATCAATCGTGTGCTTGCCGAAGATAAAGATTCAGGCTACCTCAATGAGTGGAAGAAAGTTCAGCATAAATACATCGATGAAATTCATCATGCCTTTGCGCCGATTCCCATCTCAAAGGTGCCGTATTTTTCAAGTGAAGTCGTGGGATTAGATATGCTTCGCTTAATGGCGAATGAAGTCTACGGTCAGCAAAATCCGCTCGATATCTTCTTCAAAGAAAATCCGATTGAAATCAAGAAAGTCCCCGAAGGGCACTTCCAAATGCGCGTCAAACTGCCGTTCTTGCACGACGCGAACATGAGCATCGCGCTTCAACAGCAGGGCGACGATATGACGATTCGTATCGGCGATAATCAAAAGACCATCACACTTCCTGTCTTTCTTGCAGGCATGAAATCCGACGAAGCCTACTTTGAAGGGCAGTGGCTCTGCGTCGACTTCAAGATGCATGAAAAAGTCGCCGTCTAACTTTACAGAGAAATTTTTACAGAGAAATTCTCCAATAGACTTGCTTACGCAGTTCGGCAATCCACTCTTGGTAGATTTCATTTTGTCGCTTCTGCAAGGCAAGGTTGCGAATGCGTGCGTAATCTTGTGTCAGGTTCATCTTATGGGCGTCGGCGCGGTATTTGAGCCAAACAATGCGATAGGCGGATTCTCCTCCGGAAACTTGATAGCGTTGCGGCTCGGAAATTTCTCCAACATTCATAGTTTGCAGTAGGCGCACAAGGTCAGGGTCGCCTTTAATTTCATCGAATGCGATTCGGTTCGACCCCGTTTGCGGCGAGATGATGTCGCCCCCTTGTTGAGCCGATTCTTCATCTTCCGAGTATAGCCGCGCCTCTAATCCAAAACTTGATTTTCCGCTTTGAACGCGCTCGCGAATGGCGTTGAGTTGTGCAATGGCAGCATCAGCGTTCAGATTACTTCGGTCAAATTTGATGAGAATGTGCCGTGTGTGGACAGATTCGCCGCGTCGTTCAAGCAACTGAATGATGTGATAGCCAAAAATGGTTTCGACGATTTTGGAGATTTGCCCTTCCCTCAATGCGAATGCCGCTTCTTCAAAGGGTTTGACAAATTCGCCGCGCTTTGCAAAGCCTAAGTCGCCACCGTTTTGCGCCGAGCCGTCTTCGGAATAGGCTTTCGCCAGTTCGGCAAAATCAGCCCCATCTTTGAGTTTGCGCTGGATGTCAAGGATTTTTTCAAATGCCACTTTTTTAGCGGCTGAATCTACCTTTGGGCGAATGGCAATGAACGCGGCTTCAAATTCGGCAGGGATTTCAGGAAGCGAATCTTGATAAGCCTCGTAGAACTTTTGCACGTCTTCGTTGGAAATGGAAAGCCCACTGAATTTCTTACGACGCAGTTGTTCGACCATCAACCCTGCGCGGATTTCTTCGCGCATGTCGGTGCGCAGTTGTGGAATGGACTTCCCAAAGTATTCGCTAATCGCTTCATCACTTCCAATGCGCTGTCGGATAAACTCCATACGCCGTTCCACTTGCCCGTCGACTTCTTCATTCGGAACAGAGATGCTGTCGATTTTCGCTTTTGTGAAAAGCACTTTGAGATTGACGGCTTCCTCCAATATCTGCCGCCACATCATCGGCAAGCGTTCATCGTCGGGCGGAATTCGATTTTGATAAGCAACAAATTTCAGTTGCTCATCGATTTCGGATTTGAGCACGATTTCGTCGCCGACAACAGCCACAACGCCATCAAGCACTTGTGCCTTTATCGGCATTGAGCAAAGAAAGAGCGCGAGAAAAACAATGCGATGTGTCATATCAAAGTGAGTTTTTCAATCGAGAAGCCAAACTATCGACGAAGCGTTTTTGCTTCATAATACGCAAGCGTTCTAAAATTTCAGGAAAGGCTTGCACGAATGTTTTCGGTTGTCTTTGGGCAACAATTTCTTCCAAACGCATCACCACAAAAAGCGAATCGGAAAGTTTCATGACGGGTGAGATGTCTTTGGGTTTCATACGTTCAAGAATCGCGCGCAAGTTTTCAGATTCCAAATGAAGCTGGGGCAAGGTTTTGAATTGGGTTGCGCTTTCAAATGCAAGTTGGTTGAGTTCGGCTGTTTCAGGCGCACGCAACATTGCAAGATTGAAGAGGGAATCCGCACCAATGTTGGCAACAAGGGCTTGACGTAGGCGAAGCGCGGTATCGGCACTGTGAGTGTAGATGCGAAGCAGTTTGAACATCGCGTCGTGAAACACCAATGTAGAGCTCATCTGCTCGTAGTAGGTTTTGACTTCGGCAGAGTCAATGCGAAAGCGTCCGTCCTTCAAAGCCTCTTGCAGTTTGCGCTCTACAAATCGCTCGGCGATGATGCGCCGGCGCGATTTTTCAACAAGGCGTCGAGTTTCTTCATCATTATCTTCGCCCTCTTGGATGGCTTGCTCGTAAAGCGACGCTGTGTGCCGCCAATCTTCGATGAACAGGGCGGCTTGCGTGGCACTGTCGCTCAGCGCACTCTGCCTGATGTTGCGCGCAAGTTCGCTCGGCAAGAGCACACTGCTGCCGATTTTAAGCAACGGCGTTTCTTTTTCGCTCGTATTGGATTGAGCGCACCCCATAAAAAAAAATAACGCGGCAAGCCAAAGACCCCGCCTTGCACTTGCCGCGATTGAACCGTGTTGTGAAAACTTTCGTGAAAAATATAGAGCGAAGAAAATCAACGGTGATGCACGCTTAATTTTTGACGTCAAGAGTCGCCGTCGTATTCGCATTTGTAGGCGCACTTGTCTTCGGCTCAACAAATCGGAACGCCTTTGAGAGCGTTTCGTCGTCTATCTTGATTTCCGTCTTTGAGCGAAGCATTGAGTTCCACTGCGACTCCAATCGCTTCGACGTTTCTTCTTGATACTGCGAATACACTTCGGGGCGTGCCTCTTCAAACGTTTTCGGACGAGGGGCTTCTTTGCCATCAACACGAATAACGACAAACGCACCATCGATTTGTGTCGGCGGGTTGATAAATCCTTTGGGTTGAGTGAACACGGCATCAGCCGATTTATTCTCACCTTTTTGGAACAAGCCGACGAAGCCGATTTTGAGCGTATCCTCTTCGGCGAAGCGTTGCCCGTAGCGTTGCGAGAGAGATTCGAAGGTGCGCACTTGGTCATCGACTTTGAGGGCGGCGATTCTCGCTTGAAGGTCGCGTCGGTCGCTCTCATAGTTTTTATCCTTACGCTTGAGCCGTGCGAATTGCTTTCGCAAAGCCGCCGTTTGTTTTTTGACGTCTTGCGCCGTAACCACATCGAGCGTGCGTTTGCCCTGTGTAAGTTCGTTGTAAAGTTTATCGGCAAGGTCTTTATTGCTCACCACGATTTGAGAAATGGCAACGCGCTCCCCGAATTGATACCGCTCACGATGGGCTTCGTAGTAAGGCAAGGCGACCGTATCGTTGGGCAATGCGGGCGACCAGACCTTCTTCTCTGAAATGCTGAAAAGCAAAATGCCATCACGATAGTCGTTCATCAAACGCGCAAATTCAGGCGAGCGCGATTCTAATTGCGAGATTTCGTAGTTCTTCAACGCTTGCTTGGCGTAGGCGTTGACTTGGTCGGTTACGCTTTCTTTTGTAATCGGCACGCCGATGTTGTTTGCTTTGATGTAGCCCATCAAACTATCGAGCGTGTATTTCTGATTTGCAAAAGCAAAGACCACAGCAGATTTTTCAAGTGCAGAGAGGTTAAGGCTGTCGAGTTGCGTGAAAGTTGTTCCTTCGGCGGCTTTGGAAGCAAGCACCAACGCATTTGGAAGGGCTTCGGTGTAAAGGTAATCTTTCTTCAAACGCGAAATGAGTTTTTCGTCTTCGGCGTTCATCTTTTCGGGATTGCGTTTGAGCATCGACTTGAGCGTTTCGCGGTCTTCATCGAGCGATTTGTAGCCTTTGTGGGTGAGTTGAATGAGGTGATAGCCAAAGCGCGTGCGAACAATTGGCGAAATATCACCTTTCTTTTTCAACGCAAACGCCGCTTCTTCAAATTCAGGGGCGGGAATTTGACCTTTGCCAATCGGACCTAAATCGCCGCCATTTGCGCCGCTTTGTCGGTCGTCGGAAACATTGCGGGCGACTTCCGCAAACGGGGTGCCATTCATGAGTTGGTTTTGAGCATCAAGGATTTTATTGTAGGCATTGAGCGTGTCATCGGGCGAAGACTCCGGCGTGCAGAACGCCATGATATGCGAGACGAAAATTTGCTCTCTTGGTCTCCTATCTTTGATGTCGATGAGATGATAGCCGAAACGGGTGCGCACCGGTCCAACCAACTCGCCTTTCTTTGCCTCGTAGCACGCATCTTCAAATTGATGCACCATCATGCCTGCCGTGAAGTAGCTCAAATTGCCACGATTTTGTTGCGCGCTGGGGTCTTCGGAGTATTTAACGGCGGCAGAATCAAAAGAAATCTTCTTCGAGAGGATTTCATTTTTGATGTCCATAATTTTCTTGTAGGCGGCAAGGGTATCTTCGGGCTTATTGTTCGCCAAGCGAATAAGCAGGTGAGAGGCATTGATTTCCTCTTGACGGCGGTTGTAAAGCGCACGAATGGCTTCTTCCATGACGGCTTTCTCGGTGAGATATGCCGGTGCCATCGACATGCGATATTGCTCCAATTCGTTTTGAACTTCGGGCGATTTATCCAATCCTAAATCGCGGGCGTCTTTTACTTTCAAGCGAAAATCGATGTAACGCTCCAAGAACTCTTTGTATTGCGGGAAGGAATCTTGCTTTGCCGATTCGATAGTGCGGTTATTTTCGGTGTATCGTTGCTCAAATTCGGAGAGCGTAATTGTTTCGCGCCAGTCGCCTTGTTTCATTTCGGCAACGAGCGGGTCGCGTGCACTGCCACACGCGCTCATCAAAATCGGACCGAGCGCAATCGCCACAATCACTGCCGTTCTACCAAGAAAAGAGAACAAACATTTCATTTGGGTTTATTCCTCCCGTTAAGGTTTTATGGTTTAAGGATTAAAAAAATCAAGGATTATGATTGATTCTCTATGTTCAGAATCCATGCGTGAAGTTTCGGGGAGCGATATTCGCCCCAAAAAACGGACGGCAATAGTAAGGAAAAAAACCTTGAAAAACAAGGTAAGGAGGCGTCGCAGAAGCGTTGAGAAGGTGTTGAAGAGACCGACGCGCAGGCGACGATGCGCAGGACTATAAGCCCCAGCGTTTGGGTATGACTCTTCGCGTCTTGTTCTGCGCTTTCTGTTGAGGTTGAACGGGCTGAGGCTCTTCGGGCAGTTCGTCCATTACCACAAGCACTTGCGGCATTTGCGAAAGAATGCGTTTGTGCTCTTTGGGCGGAATCGGATTTCCGCGAAGGTCAAGCACTTTGAGCGCGGGCGGTTCTTTATCGTAGTAAGAGTCGTAATAAAGACGGTCGGGTAAAAATTCAATTTGATTGTTGCGAACATAAAGCGTTTCCAAATGAGGGCTACGCACCAAGTATTCGCTTAATGTTTTGAGCTTGTTGTTGCTTAAATCTAACACAGTGAGCGAGCGAGGAAGAATCGCACCACTGTCGGTTTCAATTTGATTGTTTGAAAGATCGAGATGATAAAGCGAGGGGTGCTTTTCCAGACCAGACGGAATGCGCGTGAATTTATTTTGGGATAGATTGAGCCGCAACAAGGATTCAGGAAATTTGAACCCTTTGGGAATTTCGGAAATCGAGTTGTTGCTCAAATTGAGCAGTTCAAGATTCGGAAATACTTCCAACTCTTTGGGAATGGTTTGCAGTGTTCGCCACGATTGGTCTATTTGGTAGGCGCGCTCGCGTTTGCGACTGGCAACTTCAATCGAGTAATTCACTGTTGAGCGGTAGACTTTAACGGCTTCAGGGCTGTTGTCTTTTTGCCATAAAACGTAGTAGCCATAAAATCCGACCACGCTCAACGCTACAAACACCCAAGAGGCTTTGCTCAACTTCTTTCCGCGTTTCAGTGCACTATCTGTATAGAGAAGCGGGTTGTAATAAACCACGACGCGGGAGTCGGGTGCGTAATCGACGGCAAACCGCTTGGCTTCCGCCTCACTATCGACAAAGTGAGTCGTTTCACCGATGAGATATGACGAGCCTGTTTCTATCTTTCCGTCAACTTCAAATTCATACTGAAGTTCAACTTGATATTTCGTTTTTCCAGAACCGTTTTCAGCGGTCGGACGAATAACGAGCCGTGTCATTCTGCCAATCGTGCTTTTCCAAGCGAGCGACCAGATTTGCTTGAATGAAGCCAAAAGTGCGATGAGCAGAAAAAAAACGGCAAGATATAATACGTAATCGATATTGATAGATTGAGTCATACCAAGAAGAAATTATGAATGCGCACACACATTAAGTTGATAAAAAACTTCTATCAGCCGACTGTCGTTGTGCTGGTCGCAGGCGAGAAACAATTCAACTCCACACTAAAAGTTTGTGTGGAATCTGCTGTATGAAACGAGACGGCTTTTGCTTAAAATCTTTTTCGTCTCGAGTGAAGAAGGAAATGTAGAGATACTTTTTTGCTCTTGTCATTGCAACATACAAAAGTTTTCGTTCTTGTTCAATGCCCTTTTCATCTTTGATAAGCCAATGCGGAAACTCGCTGTCGGTTGCGCCTGCAACGAAGACTGCCGCAAACTCCAATCCTTTGGCTTGATGCGCGGTGATAATCGGCACTTTTTCATCATCGATTTTTAATCCACCGAATCCCATCGCCGACTGTTCGAGTAAGAAGCACAAAGATTCTTTCGGATTCTCTTTGCGGTCAAGTTCCGAAACAGAGAAGCGTTGAGAAAGGTCTTTCAAATGCGCAACACGTTCATTGCCGTCTTTTTGTTTGTGCCAATGTTCCCGCAATCCACTGTCTTCAAGCACACGCTCTAAAATGACTTGGGGGCGTGCGTCGTCCAATTTTTTGCGCCACTTTTCAAATTGGGCGGCAAAGGTTTTGAAATACGCACCATACTCGAAGGCATGTTGCGCACGAAGCGCAGAGCCCTCCGTTAATTTTGGAATCAGAATCTTCATGAGTTCAGCAACGGCAATCGCGTCGTCCATTGCCCGATGCGTCGGAAGCGAAATGCCATAGTGTTGGCAAAGGGTGAACAGTTTGTAATCGCGAAGCGAGGTATAGCGGCGCGAAAGGTCAAGCGTATCAAACATCGTGAAGTCAAACAAGTCGAGTTCATAGCGACGCAAGTTTTCTTTCAGTAACTCCATATCGAAACGAATATTATGCCCAACGAGAACAGCACCATCGATAAAATCTAAAAATGCTCCGAAGACGATTTTCGCCTCACGTCCGTGTTCCTGCAAGTAAGCCTCTGAAATGCCGTGAACCCGCTCGGAGTCGCCGACAGGCTTCGTGGGTTTAATATATCGATGAAATTCCGCCACTTTGCCCGACCGCCCGAACTTGACCGCCGCCACTTCAATCACCTCGTCTTGATACGGATTCAAGCCTGTTGATTCAGTATCAATAGCAATTAAAGCGTCGCGTTCATATGCTTCGAGCAACGGCTTAAACACATCG
>CALGMC010000150.1 GCA_937959145.1 uncultured Chlorobiales bacterium | reverse complement strand
ATGGAACAAATTGGACGGTTAGCCGCCCCAGCGCGAACAATTTTTACATGAATGACATTGTTCAATCGTTCGGCACCAAACCGCCTGCGGCGTTCACGCCTACTGGCACCACCGCACTGTGGTTTAACGACTGGTTCGCCGCAGGATCAAGCACAGCAGGACGCAATGTGCGCCGCCTTTACTCACCATCATTTAACCTGAGTAGTTCTACTCTGCCTCGTGTTCGGTTTAAGTATTTCTATGTATCAGGCTCTTTCACGCTGAACATCTTGGCTTCTTCAAATGGTGGCGCAACTTGGGAAGTAATTGGAACCGCATCGCCAACTGGTTCTGGTAACTGGGTTCAAAACGGCGCACCTATTCCACCTGCCTATCAAGTCCCTAATGCGCGCATCGGTCTGGAAGCCATTAATGCATGGAGTTCACATGACGCTTGGATTGATAGCTTAATTGTCGATGAAGGCGCAACGGTTGCGGCGACTGCGTCAGGTGGCAACTGGTCAAATCCTTCCACTTGGATAGGCGGTCAAGTGCCACTGCCGGGCGACAGAGTGGAAGTGTCGCCAGCCAGCACCGTTACGATTGATATTCCCGTCTCTGGTATTAGTGCGTTATCTATCCGTGCCAACGCGACTGTCAATTTTAACAACGTTGCGGGTAACACCCTCACGATTGCAGGCGACTTAAATGTGCAACCAGGCGGTACATTAGAATTATTTAACGGAACATCAGGGCGCACGCTTACTTTAAGTGGCAACTTAGTCAACAATGGCACTATCGCCGCATCTCGTCTTGGCACCTTTATCGTCTTTAACGGCACATCTCCACAGACGATTTCAGGTTCAGGCACATTTACAGGTCCAACTATCGGGGTTGTGCGGGCGATGGCAATTAACAATCCAACTTTGGTGTCGATTTCAACTGCGTCTCCATTCAACATTTCTTCCACGCTGAACCTTGTCAGAGGCGCGCTCAATACCCAAGGCTTGCTTTCTATTGACAACACTATAGACGACGGCTTTACGTCAGCAAGTTGCGCAGTTCAGCGCGGTATTGGCAATGTCGTAGGCGGGTTAACTATTGGTCCATCTGCGACTTACAACCTTGCCTATACGCTTTTTGCGGGCACGACGCCCCAACCCGTCTTCTCTGGGGACGAAATTCCAACCTCTCGTCTGGTTAATAACCTAACCTATCAATTCAACACAGGCGGGATTAAAATTTTGGGCGGCGACTTGCAAGTGCGCGGCACGCTTACGTTTGGCACGAATGCCACGACATTCGACATGAACGGCAATACGCTCACGCTTGGCATCAGCCCAACTGTGCGCGGCACGCTTATACCGGGCACGACAGGACGCATCGTGAACGGCAAGTTCCGCCGTTGGTTTAACTCGGCAACCGCTGCAACGGGCAATGCCGCCGCTTTCCCGGTTGGCACAGCAACCGCACGCCAAAACATCAGCGTTGCGTTTCCAACTGCGGCTGTCGCTCCAACGTCAGGCGGGACTATGATTGCAGAATTTATCTCGTCTAACCCCGGCAACACGGGCTTCCCTGTTAGCGACCCGCCACTGACCTTGACCAATCTTGCACCCGACGGCTATTGGACCGTTGAACAAGCCGATGGCTTAACGGGTGGCACAGCAAATGTTACCATTGACCCACGAGAATTTGGCGGTATTAGCAGCGTTCCCGAATTGCGCGTTGTGCGTCGTGCCACGAACACTGCGCCTTGGAGCGTGTTAGGCACAGCAGGCACGAACACGGGCACTGTTACAGCACCGACGGTCATCCGAAACGCTGTTCCACTTGCTCCCACTAATGAATTTGGATTGGCAAGCGACGCCTCCAACCAACTGCCAGTTGAACTGACTGCCTTTGAAGGCACGTTCAAAAATGGCGAAGTGCTTCTTTCATGGCGCACGGCTTCGGAACAGAACAACGCCGGGTTTGAAATTGAACGCTCATTTGACCGCGAAGCCTTCACGCAGATTGGATTTGTGCGTGGCGCAGGCACAACGACCGAAGCGCAAAGTTACACCTTCACCGACCGCAATTCGTTCAACGCCGAAAAAGTCTACTACCGCTTAAAGCAAGTCGACTTCGACGGTCAGTTCGAATACAGCCCGATTATTGAGGTGAATGTATCGCTTCCGACCAAGTTCGCTTTGATGCAAAACTATCCGAACCCCTTCAACCCAGCGACCGTGATTGCTTACGAACTACCAACACGCTCCAAAGTGCTGTTGAAGGTCTATGATATGCTCGGCAGAGAAGTCGCCACGCTCGTCAATGGCGAACAAACAGCAGGACGCTATGCACAGCCGTTCAACGCAAGCGGTCTTTCCAGCGGCGTTTATTTCTATCGCTTGCAAGCGGGCAACTTCGTGGAAACCAAGAAGATGATGCTCGTCAAGTAAAAAAGTTTTTCTTTTCTTTCGCTGGCTTTGTTCTTTGAGGAAGAGCGGCTCTTGTTCAGGAGCCGCTTTTTCTTTTTTAGCAAGTTTGATTCATCAAGTTTGAATCACGCCTACATTGAACTTCGGCATGTCGGGGTTTTCATTAGCGAGTTCAATACAATACGAAACAATTTGGCGCGTATCGGCGGGGTTGATGATGCCGTCAATCCAGAGCCGTGCGGCGGCATAAAGCGGGTTCATTTGCTTTTCATAACGCTCGCTGATTTCTTTGAGGATGGCTTGCTTTTCCTCATCGCTGATGTGCTTGCCGCCTTTTTCGACTTGCGCCAGTTTAATGCCGAGCAAGGTTTCAGAGGCTTGCTTGCCGCCCATCACGGCAATTTGCGCATGCGGATAAGCGAAGATAAATCGTGGGTCGTAGGCTTTACCGCACATCGCGTAATTCCCTGCGCCGTAACTGTTCCCTGTGATGATGGTGATTTTCGGCACAACAGAATTTGAAACGGCATTGACCATCTTCGCGCCGTCTTTGATGATGCCGCCGTGTTCGGCACGACTGCCCACCATGAAGCCTGTTACATCTTGCAAGAAAAGGAGCGGGATTTTCTTTTGATTGCACGTCATGATGAATCGCGCGGCTTTATCGGCACTGTCGGAATAAATCACGCCGCCGACTTGAATTTCGCCTTTTGCGTTCTTGACAATCAATCGTTGATTGGCGACAATGCCCACCGCCCAGCCGTCAATGCGTGCGTAGGCACAGAGAATTGTTTTGCCGTAGTTGGCTTTGTATTCGACGAGCGAGCCGTCATCGCAGATGCAGTCGAGCAGGTTTCGCACGTCGTAGGGTTTGGTTAAGTCGGTTTGAAGCAAGCCGAGAATGTCGGAGGGTTTGCGTTTCGGCGGTTGTGATTCAATTCGGTCGAAGCCTGCTTTTTGAGTTGCGCCAAAGGTGGAAACAATTTGGCGGATTCGCGCTAAGCACTCTTCATCGTTTTTAACTTTGTGGTCGATAATGCCTGAGATTTCCGTTTGTGTGGTCGCGCCGCCGAGCGTTTCGTTGTCAATGATTTCACCAATGGCGGCTTTAACAAGGTGAGAGGCGGCAAGAAAAATACTGCCTGTGCCTTCGACGATGAGGCTTTCGTCGCACATAATCGGCAGGTAAGCCCCACCTGCTACGCATGCGCCCATCACCGCCGCAATTTGCGGAATGCCCATCGCGCTCATTTTGGCGTTGTTGCGAAACTGACGTCCGAAGTGCTCTTTGTCGGGAAAAATTTCGTCTTGCATCGGCAGAAAGACGCCAGCGGAGTCGACAAGGTAAATGACGGGCAAACGGTTTTCCATTGCGATTTCTTGTGCGCGGAGGTTTTTCTTTGCTGTCATGGGAAACCATGCACCTGCTTTGACGGTCGCATCGTTGGCGACCATCATGCAGTTGCGCCCGTGAATTTTGCCAATGCCAACAACGACGCCCGCTGAGGGACAGCCGCCTTCGGCTTCATACATGCCGTTCGCCGCAAGTTCTCCAATTTCCAAAAAGGGCGAGCCGTCATCGAGCAGTTTCGCAATGCGTTCGCGTGCCGTCAGTTTGCCTTTGGCTTTATGCTTTTCGATGGCTTTTGCGCCGCCGCCTAAGTGCACTTGTTCGCGTAGGTATTGCAGTTTGCGCAAAAGGGTTTTAAGGGCGTCTTCGCGCTCGTAAAATTCGGGTGGGTGTTCTAAAAGAAGCGTGCTTTCGGTTGCCATTTGTATTGGAAAGATTTTTTCTGATAACTTACAGAACGAAAAAATACAAAGTCTTGCGGCAATATGAAGCGACTTGTTTTCCTGCTTTCCCTTTTTGCGATAGCTTGCGGCGGAAAAAGCACGCCTCCGAAAATCGACATGACCTACATCGGCGACGACTACCCCGTGCAAGAGAGTTGGGACGCCAAAATTATTTTTAGCGATTCAGGTCACGTAAAGGCAATTCTAATCACGCCCTATCTCGCACAGTATTCGCGACAAGGCGCATTAGAGCGACAAATGGACAGCACCTTTCGCGTCGACTTCTTCGACGAGTTCGGCAATCATACCTCGTTCATTACGGCAAATCGCGCCAAAGTCCACCCCAATAGCGATATGGAAGCCTTCGAGAATGTGCTTGTCGTTTCTGACGATTGCACCCGCGTAACGACCGAGTATATGAAGTGGACATCATCGGATAGAAAAATTCGCTCCGACAAATTCGTTACCATCACAAAACCAACCGAAATCCTTACAGGTTACGGCTTCGAGAGCGACCAAAACCTCAAAAATTATCGCATCTTCAAAGCCAGCGGACAAATGAAAGTCAAAGACGACGTCACTTTTTAACAATTTCTTTACAACCCCTTTCTCTCTTTGTGCGTTAATTTTGCAGAGTTTTAATGTAACCTTTGCCTAACACAAACGCACTGACGACGATGAAAAGAAGTACCGTTTTATTTTTATTTGTCTGCTTATTGCCTTTATCGCTTTCTGCTCAAACGATTGACCTTGAAAATGCCCCTGAATTTAAGTCGCTCGAAGCCGCACTGAAACAGCCTGACAACGTCTATAAACTTAATCTCTCTGAAACCGCCATCGGGAAACTTTCAGGTGATATTGGCAAACTCAAAAATCTACGCGAACTCTATCTCAACGATAATAAACTCAGCGACCTTCCCGAGTCGCTTTCAAACCTGACCGAGTTAGAAGTGTTGAATCTCTCCAACAATTACTTTAACAAGATTCCAAAGGTTATTTTCTCGCTCAAAAAGCTCAAGCAGTTGCACCTTCGCGTTAATGAAATTCAAAGTGTGCCAAATGAAATCGGCAATCTGACAGAACTTGAATTTTTAGATTTGCACCACAATAAACTCACTTCGCTTCCTGAAAACATTGGCAAACTTATCAATCTCAAAAAGTTGAACGTGGGCACCAATCAACTCTCACAACTGCCTGAAACGATGAGCAATCTCACGAAGCTTTCCCTGCTCGATGTTCGAAGCAATCAACTTCAACATATTCCAGAGAAAATTTATCGTCTGCCGAGCCTTACAAAAATCAACCTCTCCAACAATCCCATCAAAGAAAGCGAGCGCAACGCGATAGCCAATTCCGTAGAGAACGTGCAATAATTCATTGCGTTTCAAACGTTATTTTAGCGAATCTTTTTTGATTCAATTTGTTTGACCCTGCAATGAGTTACACTGACCGTCTTTTCAAGGAAGGAAGCGCGCTGACACGCTTTTCGCATCACGCCCGCGCTGAAAAAACACTATCTTTAATTCGCGCATCGGGAAAATCGACCTTCAATCGTGTGCTGGATTATGGCTGCGCCGATGGGTGGTTTTTGAAAGCACTTTACGATAATGGCATGGCGAAGCAAGGGGTCGGCGTCGACATCAACGACGACGATTTAGCCAAAAGCCGCGCGCTCTTCGCTGAGATTCCGTCGTTTCAATTCATCAAAACGCCTGAACTTTCGCCCGACCTTGACAGCAAGTTTGATTTAGCCGTCTGTTTGGAAACCTTAGAGCATGTATCCGATGCGAAACTTGCCTTATCGAATATCCACCGACTTTGTGCGCCCGACGCGACGGTTCTGCTTTCTGTTCCGATTGAAGTCGGAACATCGCTTTTAATGAAAATGACGGGGCGATACATCACCGGCTTGCGCGATAAGACCTATCGCTTTTTCAACGATGAAGAGCCATACTCGTTCAGAGAAATTCTCGAGGCGGGTGTTTTATGGCGGACGAAAAATTTAGCGTGTAGCCACAACCTTCCTGATGTGTATTATCGCGGGCATAAAGGCTTCGATTACCGCAAACTCCGTCGCCTTGTTCAAGGATATTTTGAAATTCTCTCGACCGATTTCAGTCCGTTTCCGTTCACGCGGCAGTTTCTCAACTCGACGATTTATTGGCGATGCAAGCCCAAGCCGCTTGCCGAAGTTTCAGCCTAATTTGACGCGCGGGTCTAAGAGGGCGTAAATGATGTCGACCGCGATGTTGATGAAGATGAACACGATAGCGGTAAAGAGCACGACGCCTTGAATCATAGGGAAGTCTAATTTTTGAATCGCATCGATGGCAAGCAATCCGATACCGGGCCAGTTGAAGATGAACTCGATGAAAAATGTGCCCGCAAGCAATCCTGCAAGCCACGCGCTGATGCTGGTTACGACAGGGTTAAGCGCATTGCGCAAGGCGTGGCGCACAATCACAACCCATTCCGAAAGTCCTTTCGCTTTTGCGGTGCGAATGTAATCTTGCGAGAGCACCTCGAGCATTGCCGAGCGCGTGAGCCGCGCGTTGATGGAAAGCGGACG
>CALGMC010000149.1 GCA_937959145.1 uncultured Chlorobiales bacterium | reverse complement strand
AGTGAATAATGCGTGTGCGTATGAAGATGAACGAAATCGGTCATGATTGAACGTTTATCTGAATTTTAACGATTGAAACGGTTAAATCGGCACTTTCTTGTAATTTTTTTAGTGCATCTTTGGCTGAAAACTTGCAAAGGTTAACTTTTTTAGTTATCTTTGCTCTTAACTTAAAGAATTTAGGTTAGCGTTTAAGTTAGTTAGAAAGCATTCAGTTTTTTTAGAAAATGTTTGATAAAATCAGAAATTTTCCTTACTAATTGCATGTTCTTTGGAGTGTAGCGCAAGTCTGATTGATTGAAGGCTTAATTGAAACTTAATTAAGAGATATCGAATTAGAAACGTTAAATTGCAAAAAGTTTTTTTGTTCTTTGTGTTCTTTAGCTTCTCATTGTCATAGTTAATTGGAAGAGAGTCGATTCGCGCCCTGCGATTCGGCTCTTTTTATTTTTGCGGTCTGTCGCTTACCTTCGCGAAATTTCAAGCGTTGTCAAATCTTATCCAAACTGTCATGTCTAAGCCGCAGGAAGAACTCGCTAAAGCGTATCGTGCCAACGATTCATTGATTGGATTCGGGGTGCAAATTGCGATTAGTTTTTTCTTGTTTGCTTTCGGCGGATATTGGCTCGATGCGGCGTGGGGCACGAAACCGCTGTTTTTAATTCTTGGAACGCTCTGCACACTCGTCGCTGTTGGCACGCTCATTTGGAAAATGATTCGCGAAGCTGACAAGAAACGACAACCGCCACCAACTTCCAACGACAGCAAAACGTGAAACCAATTTTTGATTTCTTCTTGAAGACTTGTATTTTAGCAATCCTTTTTTGGCTGTCGCTCGCACTAACGGGGCTTGCCAAAGAGGTTGATTCGCTGTCGGTATTTTATGCGTGGCTGATTTCCGTTTTGAACGCTTCTGCCGGCTACCTACTTTACGAATATGCCTATCACAAAGACAATCGCGAGTTTTACAAAATCGTTTTGGGTGGGCATGCCGCCCGTGCGCTTTGTGTGTTAATCGGCATTGCGACATTGATGCTTACAAAATCCGTCGTGCGAGTTGAATTTGTTTTGTCGTTTGTCGCGTTGTATTTCATGCATTTAATCCTTGAAATCCTCGCGTATCAGAAAAAAAATCAGTTCGAAAAACGCTCTTCATCATAAAAATGGAGTATTTTCTACGCGCGTTATCCGCGATTCGCTCAACAGAAGTTCTACTAAAAGGCTTACCTATTGCCGCAGTTGTTGTGATGATGTCTTGTGCCTTCGTGCTTGCAGATACAGCAAGTTCCGACGTTGAAGGCGGCGCACACAGCGAAGAAAAACTTGACGTCATTCATCACGTAACTGACGGCAACACCCTCGAACTTGAACCCTTCGGCGAAATTCATCTTCCAACCCTCAAAATCGGCGATTTCGATATTTCCATCACGCGGCATGTGGTCATGATGTGGATTGCTTCGCTCGCGCTGCTTCTGCTTTTCGTCTCGATTGGAAACACATACAAAAAAATGAAGCCTACTGAAGCCCCAAAAGGCTTGGCGAATTTGATTGAAGTGATTGTCGACTTCGTGCGAATCGACATTGTCAAAGCCAACATCGGGCACGGTTACGAGCGGTTTCTGCCGTATCTCTTGACGGTCTTCTTTTTCATTTTGACTTGCAATCTGCTCGGACTCATTCCATATGCGGCAACGGCGACGAGCAATATCTCCGTTACCTTTACGCTTGCCGTGTTTACGTTCATCATCATTCAATTCACAATGCTCAAAGAGCACGGTGTCGGTGGCTGGCTGGCGCACCTGACGGGCGGAACGCCGTGGTTTCTGTGGATTATCATGATACCCGTTGAATTTTTGAGCATGTTCATCAAGCCGTTCGCGTTGATGGTGCGTTTATTTGCGAACATGACGGCGGGGCATGTGGTGATTGTAACGCTCATTGGATTGATTTTCGTGTTCAAAAGTTGGTTCGTCGCGCCGGCGGCAGTTGCCGTTACGCTTGCGATGTATGGCTTAGAACTTTTCGTCGCTTTTATGCAAGCCTACATTTTTACGATGCTCTCGAGCCTCTTTATCGGAATGGCGGCGGCGCACGAAGAACATCACTAATTGATTTTTACCTTGTTCAAATTTTCATAACACTTTTTTGGAGGAATAAATTAAAATGGGAAATGAAGCACTCGCCTTTTTAGGCGCAGGGTTGGGCGCAGGAATCGCCGCGATTGGTGCAGGTATCGGAATTGGCAAAGCGGCAGGATCCGCCGTTGAAGGCATTGCCCGCCAGCCGCAAGCCACCGGCGACATTCGCGCAACGATGCTGATTGCCGCAGGGCTTATTGAAGGCGCGGCGGTCATCGCGCTTGTTGTGTGCCTGCTTTTGGCGACGAAGTAACGCTCCGAGCGCACAAGGCTTGCAAACAGGGCGCAGTGCACAGAAGCATTGCGCCTTCGTCCCGACTTCAAAAAAGCGTCTGTTGAACTCTGAATTTCAAAAATTTGATGCCAACTATGTTTTCTACCTTGATTTTATCCGGCGGCTTATTGAGCCCAAATCCGGGGCTCATTTTTTGGACGGCAATTACGTTCTTGTTGCTTGTTTTTGTCCTCTCCAAAGTGGCTTGGAAGCCGATTGTCGAAGCCCTCAATGAGCGCGAGAAAAATATCCAATCGTCTATCGACCGCGCCGAACAAGCGAAGAAAGATGCCGAAAAAATTTTAGCCGAAGTCAAAGCGGAACGCGCCAAAGCCCAAGTTGAAGCCGATAAAATTGTGAGCGACGCCAAAGCCTACGCCGAAAAAGTGCGCGCCGAACTCTTGGAAAAAGCCAATGCCGAAGCGCGCAAAGTTGCCGAAGATGCGAAAGCCGATATCGAGCTCGCTAAGCAACGCGCAATGATTGAACTCAAAAACACCGTTGCTGATTTAGCCGTTGAGGCCGCCTCAAAAATCATTCAGCACAATTTAGATGCGGAACGCCACAAAGAACTTATCGCAGGCGTGATTAACGAACT
>CALGMC010000148.1 GCA_937959145.1 uncultured Chlorobiales bacterium | reverse complement strand
GCGATGTAGTTGAACGCGGGGTGGTCATACATTTTGAGATACGTTACATCGCCCCATGGGGGTTGTGTGTCGTCGGGTGGCCAATCGGCGAATGCGCCCGGAATGCGGCACTCGCGTCCGTCTTTGGTTTTGCCGATGTATTGCCCACGATGATTCAGAACAACGCTTTCAGGCGTATCAGTAAAAAATGAGCGATAGAGGTCGCTCGGCGGTGGCAAGTCGCTAAAATCGCCTGAATTGACCTTTGCGTTGATGACGGCAAGTTCTTCGCGAGAAAAAATGGGATTGCCATAGACAAGTCCGCTTCGATGTTGCGCACTTCGGTCTTGCAAACGGTTATCAATCCAATAAAACCATTCGGGATGTTCTTTCACCCAATCGCCATCTTTTGCCGATGTTCTGAACACAAATTCTAAAACCACACGTAACCCTAAATGATGCGCCGCTTCGACAAAGGCGGCAAATTCCGTTTCAACATCAAGATTCAAGGCTGGCTCTGAAAGCCGTTCATCGAGTTTGTAGGGATTTTTAATCGCATAAGGCGAACCAAGCGCGCCTTTGTTCCCATCTTTGCCGATGGACGTAATCGGAAGCAAATGCACTACGGTTGCGCCAAGCGATTTGATATAAGGCAAGAGCGCGATGCACTTCAAGAATGTGCCTGTTTCGCGCAAGGTTTCATCGGGCAAAACATCAATGCGTTTGTTTTGATTGTGGTCAAATGCCGCAGTCAGGCGCGGGAAAAGATTGTAAATCACCGATGAGCGCGACCACTCGCCGTTTTGGGTGGGCGCAATCTCAACTTTTGGCGAAGCAAGAATCGACTCAATCACTTCGGTATAAAACGACTTCGGGGAAACCTCAATCGCCGTTAAGGCTTCTGATGGTGGATTTTTCCAAAGCGATGGAATGAAATAGGGCTTATCGTAAGTGAGCGATTGAAGGGCGGAACGAACTTTTGACAGCGACATTGAGGCGTATCAGAGATTGAATAGTTGAATGACAAGTATAGTTTGAGCGACGAATTGAGCGACGAAAAAGTGAGAACCTAACAAGTGAAAAGTGCGGCGTTCGAGAGCATAGCCATGTTGAAGAGCAAAGATAGAAAGTTCTAATTGGATTTCGTATAGTCTTTGCGCGTTCCGGGAACGATGATGCCATTTTTGAAATCGGCTTCCCATTGAAGCGCGCCGTTCTCGTCGTAAAATTTGCAATGACCATCGAGCATGCTGTCTTTGTAGTATTCATCGGCTTTGAGCGTGCCGTTTTCGTAGTAGCTGAGGGTTTGCCCTTGTTGTTTGCCATCTTTGAAATAGGCGAGGCGGCGCAGGTTGCCATTTTTGTAGTAAAGGCGCACGGTGTCGTCGGGCAAGCCGTTCTTGAAAACGACTTCGGAGCGAAGCGAGCCGTCGCGGTAATACTCCTTGACCAATCCTTCGTGGCGATTGAGTTCCCAAAACGAATACGCGCCGAGAATGCCGAGCAAAATTACAGAGCCAAGAAAGAAAAAAATCGTATTTCGATGCATATCCTTAAAACTGAAAAAATGCAACACGAAGTTGCGCATTGAGCAAGAATTTGAAAAGCAAGAATTTTGAACGACGACGAGAAGATGCGTGTTCTTTCAACCACACAATTTAATCAACAAATACCAATGATTTCTGTCGGCTCAAAAGCACCTGATTTTTCGCTCCTCGATCAACACGGCAAAAGCGTTTCGCTCTCTGCGTTCAAGGGCAAGAAAGTTTTGTTAGTTTTTTATCCCGGCGATAACACGCCCGTCTGCACGACGCAACTGTGTTCGTATCGCGACAACTTTTCAGCCTTTGAACAAGCGGGGGTTCAGGTTCTCGGCATTAGCACAGACAGCCCAGAGTCGAAGAAAAATTTTGCGGAGAAGTATCAATTCCCGTTTCCGATTTTAAGCGACAAAGAGAAAACCGTCTCAAAGCAATACGACGCACTGAGTTTTTTTGGCGTTTCGCAACGCGCTTACGTGCTCATTGATGAAGAGGGAACGGTGGTGTATGCGCATAGCGAACTTTTGCCTGTTGTTTATCGCTCGGTGAACGAATTGCTCTCGCAAGTCCAAAGTCTTTCAAAATGATGCGTGTGCTGTTTTTCATGTTGCTCGTTCCCGCAGGGCTTGTGGCGCAAGATAGTTTGATGACGGTGTTGGAATCGCGCTTAAACACGGCACCCGATTCGCTCAAAAGTGAAATGCGGCGCGACCTTGCACGACAGTATTTTTTTTATTCGTTCAAATATCCCGATAGCACCGAGTTCCGACAAGCAACGCTGGCAAAGGGGCTTGATATGGCGCGTCAAAATCATGATACGCTTCTCATTGCGGCGCATCACCTTGAACTGACGCGCTTTTTGCCGAATGACTCCGCCGTAAAGACGCTGAACTTTTACAAGCCAATTTTAGATAGCGTCTTGAAGAGAGACCCCTCGAACATCATCGCCTCGCTCATCTATGCCACGATGAACATCGAGATTTTGAAGTTGGGCGGATTGAAAGCCTTTCTTGCAAAAATCCTTTATGGCGCGCTTCCTGAAAGCGATTACGACCGCGCCTTGCTTCATCTGCTTCAAGTGAAATTGGAGGGCGAATTTTTAGCCATGACTTACTACCGACTCTCCGAGTGCTACTTCGCGCTCTACAATCACCGCGACGCGCTCGGCTCTCTTAACGCCTGCCTCAAAGCCGAAGAACGCTATCCCTACATTGATGCCTACTTCAAGCGCGAAGCCAAAGCGCGCTTAGAGCGATATAATCGAGAGCGTCGTTAGGCGCGAAACAACGAAATCGGCGTGGCGCATTTTCTTCCACAATCGGCGAAAATTGTGCAGGGAAGCCCATGCAATCAAGGCAAGGGCGATAGAAAAAACATTTTTTCAAATTGTTAAGGCTTTGGCACATGGTTTGCCTTTACAAACGATTTGAGTTAGTTTCAGGGGGTAGTGGAAAAATCAAAAAAGATTTTATAAACAATTCTAACTCAAAGCGGGCAAGCATTGTCGTTGCGCGCTCTAATCACAAACATTTACAGCCATGCTCGATTACAAAAAAATCAAAAAGTCGCTTAAAAAAGCCTTGAGGTCTATTGAGCAAATGGAGTTGCTCGAAGAATTGATGAGAGCACAGCAAACGGGACAACTGCCGCCAAATCTTTCGCCGCGCATGCTGGCGTCGGAATTTTCAATGGCGACGCAGCAATTTATGCAACAGCTCCAAATGCCCATTGCGAGTGAGCAAATGCATGCCTCACAATCATCACCAAATGGCGAACCGCCGCCAATGGGCTACGACGAATGGCTGAAAAAACTACAAATGCGACAAGGCGGACAGCCGATTGCGCCAGTTTCGCCGACTTCGGCTCCCCCTTCAATTTCATCAGGAGCAGGCGTCGACGAAGCCGTCCGACAAAGCGAAGCCCGCTTGCGCACCATCATCGACTCGACGCCGCTCGGCATTTGTATCACCAATCAAGATTGCATCTTTGAATATGTCAATAAAGCATATGCGGAGATTTATGGCTATCATTCAT
>CALGMC010000147.1 GCA_937959145.1 uncultured Chlorobiales bacterium | reverse complement strand
AGAGTAAAAACATTTTTCACCAAAAGAGAAAACACGCGCGTGAGAAGCATTATTTTTTTATGCACGGCAAACGCGATTCGAAGCCAAATGGCGGAAGCCTACATCAACGCTAAAACAGATGTGCTCAAAGCATACAGCGGGGGCGTTCAACCATGCGGCTATGTCGATAAAGATGCGATGGCTGTGATGCGCGAAATCGGAATCGACATGTCATCGCACTACTCAAAATCGGTTGATGAATTCAAAGGCAAGCATATTGATATTGTTGTTACGGTTAGCGGAACAGCCTACCAAGATTGTCCGGAGTGGCTGTATCAAAATGCGATGAATGCGCATTGGGGATTTAAGGACGTCTCGGGTGAAAGCCGCCGTCGCTATCGCGTTTTGCGAGATGAAATCAACGCGCACCTTGATAAATTTCTCGCGTGCTACAATCCTGCGCTTACGGACGACGAGGTGCGCGCACTTTTGCGGGGACTTTCACGATGAGTTTCAATCAACATAAAATCATACTCAAATGGCATCGGAACATTCGTTTGACATCGTCTCAAAAATCAACCTTCAAGAATTAGATAACGCACTGAATCAAGCCCGAAAAGAATTGCAACAACGCTACGACCTCAAAGACTCAAAGTCCGCGATTCTCTTCAATGAAAAAGACATGGAACTGACACTTGAATCGGCGAGCGAGTTTACGCTGAAAGCAGTTATTGACACACTTCAATCTAAACTCATCAAGCGTAACCTTTCAACGAAGATATTAGACTTCCAAAAAATTGAGCCTGCCTCACAAAATACGGTGCGTCAAAAGGTCAAGTTGAAGCAAGGGATTAATAAAGAAACCTCAAAGAAAATTACGACAGCAATTAAAGAACTGAAGCTCAAAGTGCAAGCACAAGTGCAAGGTGATGAGATTCGTGTGTCAGGAAAGCAAATCGATGACCTGCAGGCGGTTCAGAAAGCCTTGCTCGCAATGGATTTCGGCGTGCCGCTTCAATTTGTCAATTATCGCTAACGCTGCTCAAATGCGAGGCGTATTGTAGTTGATAGAGTTTGTAGTATAAGCCACGCTGTGCAAGCAATTCTTGATGCGTGCCTTGTTCGCGCAAAACGCCTTTGTGCAGTACGAGAATTTTATCGCAGTGCTGAATAGTCGAGAGCCGATGCGCAATGATGATGCAGGTTCGCCCGTTCATCAATTTTTCTAAGGCGGATTCAATCAAGTGTTCGGTTTCGGTATCAACGGAACTTGTGGCTTCATCGAGCACGAGAATTTTGGGATTGTAGACCATCGCACGCACGAAGGAAATCAGTTGTCGCTGACCGGTTGAAAGTGCGCCACCGCGCTCTTGCACTTGATAGTCGTAGCCATTTGGCAAGGCTTCAATAAACGCCGATGCGCCAACGAGTTCCGCCGCCATTTTGATTTGTTCATCGGTGATGGAGGAATCGCCGAGCGTGATGTTATCGCGAATCGTGCCCGAAAAGAGAAACACATCTTGAAGCACAACGCCCACATGGCGGCGCACGTCTTGTTCGGTCAAATCGCGCAGGTCAATGCCATCAATCGTGATGCGTCCTTTTTGAACATCGTAAAATTTTGAGAGCAACGAAATCGTCGTCGATTTGCCTGAACCTGTTGCACCGACAATCGCCACGCGCTCGCCCGCCTTCGCAGTGAAAGAAACATCTTGCAAAACCCAATGCTCGTCGTTGTAAGCAAACCACACATGCTCGAAGGCAAGGTCGCCCTTCGGATTGATAAGCGATTTCGGATTCTTCGGCGGCTCAATGAAAACCTTTTCATCAAGCAGTCGGAAAACGCGCTCGGCACTTGTAATCGCCGTTTGCATGATGTTGTATTTATCCGATAAGTCTTGAAGCGGACGAAAGAAAAGCGCGATATACTGCACAAAGGCAACCACCACGCCAAGCGTTAAATCCGCATTGAGCATTTTCATTCCGCTATACCAAATAATCAACCCCAGCGCAATCGCCGAGAGCAATTCAATGGCAGGATAAAAAACGGAGTAATAAAAAACGGAGCGAATGTTGGCGTCGCGATGTGCGGCGTTAATGTCGGCGTGCTTTTCAAATTCCTTTTGCTCGCGACCAAAGAGTTGAACCGTTCCAATTCCCGTGATGTGCTCTTGAAGAAAAGCGGAAAGGCGCGCAATTTCGGTGCGCACATCTTGATAAGCAATGCGCACACGCTTTTTGAATTCCATCGTTACCCAAAACATAATGGGCAGAACGCTAAACGAAACGAGCGTCAGTTGCCAATCGGTGTAGAACATCATCACGATGATAAACGAGAGTTGAAATATGTCGCCAAGTAGTGCGACAAGTCCGCTCGAGAGCATTTCGTTAAGCGTCTCGACATCGTTCGTGGCGCGTGTCATCAAGCGACCAATCGGGTTGCGGTCGAAGAATTTGAGCGAAAGCGTTTGAAGATGCTTGAAAATATCAAGCCGCAGTTGCATCACGGCTTTTTGTCCTAAAAGTTGAGTGAGGTAGGTGTTGCCAAATTGCATCACAACTTCCAACGCTACAACGGCAAGAAAGACAAGGCTGATGTAAAACAGCCCTTCGGTATCGCCGATGGCAATGTGATTGTCAACCGCAAGTTTGGTGATATACGGGCGAAGTGGCGAGAGCAATGCGCCGATAATTGTCAGAGAGACCGCAGCGAAAAGCAGGTTCGGATACGGACGCACATATCTGAAAAGACGTTTGAGCAAGGGCAAATCAAACGCATTTCCCGAAACGGTGTCGGCTTGCATTTGAAAGCCTTTGGGCTTGCCGTTTTGAGTGTTACTGTGTCCGTTGTTTATCGCCATGAATATGTTTTGAAAATGCTCTTAATCAGCAAAGAAATCGGAGAAAGTATGGCGCAAATGTCTCGAGAGAAGTTGTGCATTCGACTCTTTTGCGGATTAACTCAAAATCTCCTTCTTCACAATTCGTTCGCCGTCATAATCATAGACAATCGGAACGCCATTGGCGATGTTAAGTTCCAAGACTTGTTCTTTGGTCAGGTTATCGAGTTTCATCACGATGGCGCGAAGGCTGTTACCGTGCGCTGAAATGATGACATTCTTCCCTGAAACGACTTTCGGTAAAATTTCTTGTTCGAAATAAGGAATGGCGCGCGCGGCGGTGTCTTTGAGGCTTTCGGTATAGCCATCGGGATTGAGGTCGGTTTTGTCAGCAGGCGGCGGAATGTCGTAGCTGCGTCGCCAAATTTTCACTTGTTCTTCGCCGAATTTTTGTGCGGTTTCGGCTTTGTTGAGTCCTTGCAGTGCGCCGTAATGGCGTTCATTGAGGGCTTTGTTGAAGTAAGTCGGAATGTGGAGTTGATTTGCAGACGTGAGCGCGAGAATGAGCGTTTCAATCGCACGATAAAGCACCGATGTATAGGCTAAGTCAAGTGGTATGGACTTAATTTTTTCACCGGCTTCGCGTGCTTCGCGTCTGCCTTTTTCGGTAAGCGGCACATCGACCCACCCTGTGAAGCGATTTTCCAAATTCCATTGCGATTCGCCGTGCCGAATAAGAATAAGTTTTGCCATGTGTAATTCTGTCGGTTTTTGAATTTGAAGGTTAAGAGTCCCTTGCGCAAGAACGCGACTCGAGCAAGGGGAAGTAGGTTAATTCAAGGCTTGTTTGATAGCGGCGATGAGCTCATCGTCAGTGCGGCTGTCTTTGAGTTCTTTTTCAATGTGAAACCATTTGATTCTGCCGTCCATACCAACAAGGAAATAAGCGCGTTTGCTTACATTGAGCGGCTCGAAGAGAACGTCATACTTTTTAATAGCATCGCGGTGAATGTCGGAAAGCAAA
>CALGMC010000146.1 GCA_937959145.1 uncultured Chlorobiales bacterium | reverse complement strand
CTTTGTAGATTCAGTTGCAAACGATGGATTAAGTTTAATTTCCCCTTCTTCTTTGGAGCGCATCACGACCGACAACAGCCAACCAATCACGCCAAGACCCACTACAAAAAGCACAAGGAAGATGGCTACGACCGACCAATTTGTCACGATATTTCTATCCCAAACATCAAAGCCTTTAACGAGCAAGGTCAGGTCGCGAATGCCATCACGATAAAGCACCATTGTGAGCATGGAGAGTAAGACGACCGCTGCTCCGCTCCACGATAAGAAGAGCGAGGGCTTGCGCACAATCGCCACAGCCGACAGTGCGATTAATGCTACGGTGAGCACTATCCAGCCGTAGCCTGTAACGAGATAAAGCGATTGTGAGGTGAGCGACTCTTTGACGACTTCGGGCTGTGCGAGAAATACCCAATACGCCGCACCGAGTTGAAGCAGGAAGAAAACTGCAGCAATTTTTCCACCTAATTTGCTCAAATACGCGCCGACGGTTTCGCTAGCTCTCGAGGTTGTGGAAAGCCATATCATCCACACTCCTGCCACCGCGAACCCACCGGTGAGCATCATCACCCAGCGCGGCGTTGTGGTTGGGTCACTCATTGGGAGCATTGTGCCCAATGCGGAATTTTCATAGAGCGATTGCCAATCTTCGGGGCGAAGCATGAGCGTGAAGTTTGTGGCGTAAATTCGCGCAATCAATCCAATCAAGAGCCACGAGCCAATCGCAATATGCCATGCATTTTGGTTTTCCTCTGTTCGCTCGGCGACTTTGTAAAGTAGCCAATAAGCAAGTATTAATATTGCAATAACAGAAATCCACCACAACCCAATCAAAACGCTACTCGTGTAAAGGGCTTGCCCATAAAGCACCTGCGTAAAAAGAAGCGGCGGCACGCCCAAATTGATGACATAAGTCATCACAATCGGCAAACGCCGCGCCATCAAACTCGCGGCACGATTCACCTCTAACGACGCCCCCGACTTCGTGCCGAAATAATTAAGGATTGCAACAATGAGCAATCCTCCAATTAAAATTTCTAACGCAACGAAGTGAAGCCCAAGCGTTACAACATTTAATATCTTGAAGAGCCAAACAGGTGCGGGAAGCGGGATTGGGTCTGGGACAGGAAAAGGATAATTCATACTACTACTCCGGGATAGGTTACTACTTACTACACTTTTGAATCTTTGATTGATTCAAAAAACACTATAAAGGTCGCACGATTTTTCCGAATCGCGAAACGATTTTCTCGCTTTTTCAGTGCTTTCTTATCGTTTTTAAGTTGTTTTTAATTCAACACTTACCGCCGTTTTCGTCCATAACGACTTCTCTCAGGTCGTTTTTCCTCACTTGTATTGAAAAAATGGGGGAACTTTTTTCACTTCACCAGCACCATTTTTCGCGTATGGACATACTCCCCTGCTTGCAAGCGATAAAAATAAATGCCCGATGAAAGCGCGAAGTCTGACGCACGGAGCGTATAAGCATGCGTTCCTGCACTTTGCGTTGTGTTGATAAGCGTTGCGACTTTCCTTCCAAGCATGTCAAAAAGTTCCAACCGCACCGCGCTTGCAAACGGCAGGTCATACTGAATCATGGTTGTCGTATTAAACGGATTTGGATAGTTCTGCGCCAGCGCGTAGTCTTTCGGAATCCTCACGCTTGGGGTTTTCTCTTCTACATCGAGCGTGAAGATGCTATCGCCACGAACGGTCGATGCGCCACTGAAACTGCCGCCAAAAAAACGCGGATTAGAATAGATAAATGCCGTGCTTGCGCCGTTTAATGTAAGCGTGTCAGACGCAACCGAACTGAACCCATCATAACTGCCGCCGAAAAAGCGTGGATTCGTGTAAGTGTAACTTGTTGGACTGCCCACCAAAGTTATCACTCCCGACGACACGCTCGCGCTTCCGTCATAACTGCCGCCCTGAAATTTTTGAGCGAGGAGCCATTGTGAAGCGAGAAGCATTACGACTGTAAGCAAAATCTGTTTTTTCATAGATTGCTCCTTTGTTGTTAGCGTTGAATGTTTTGGCTTACGGTGCAGTCCTAACGCCTCTTAAATTGCTTCTATTGTTTGTTGATGGTGCGAATCGGTCGGAGACTCTGATTCTGAGAAAGGTGTCGCTCCAATTTCCGCCTCTAACAGTTAAGCCGAAATTATTCGCCAAACTAGCCCAGTCCGACACTTCGTTGCCGAGCAATCCGCCGCTGGGGTTCAGATTGCCACTGCCGTGAACACCTGTGAAGGCTCGTCCTTGTTGGTTTCCGACGGTTACGACGGTTTCCTCGATGTTGCCGCTCAAATCCATAATGCCGTAGTAAGAAGCACCTGCTTGAGTGCGTCCTGTGCCGCTACGGGCAAAAATTCCGACACGAAGCGTACCCGTTCCGCCGTCGCCGTTGGTCAGTGTTACATTGTTGTAATTGACGTTGGCTTGCGCGTTGGTAATGGTTTCCGTTCCGTCTTCGTTGCCGCTGATGGACGTTGCGGCAACAGCAGACGCATTGCCCCAAGCAAACTCACCGGGAACACCTTTTTCAACGCCGCGGCATGCCTTCTCGAATTCAAGTTCGGTCATAGGTCTTAATCCTGACCATGCAAGGTAAAGCAGGGCGCGTTGCGTCCCCGAAAAAAAGTTATAGGCGATGGCTCTATCGGGTCGGCTTGCAGTGAGGTTCGGATGCGTGCCTGTGAAAGTTGCCGTGCGGTTGCCGACTAAGTTTGCCGTCGCGCCGCCGATGGCTGAAAGTTGTTGCGCAGAAAGATTGTTGTAAAAATCCGCCATTTGACCAAAGGTTAGTTCATACTTCATGCAGTAAAACGCGCGGAATCCTTTTGGAAAAGCCGCAGGCAAAGTGCGCGTTTGCGTGCTCGTGAAGTCATCGAGCGAAGCACCACCCGCATTATCTCGATTGACGAGATTATTGGTATTTGTTCCGCCAAGCGTCAGTTCGTTTTCGCTGGTGATGAGAAATGGCTCAATAGAGCCGCCACGCGCAAATTGATTGTTGATGTTTGCAAAGGAGCTATCGCCGACGAAGAACGCGCCTTGTGGCACATAGACCATTTCAACAGCGAAGACTTGCACTTGCACGGCGGCGATTGGGACGGTCATGTCGACGCCGTAGGTCCATCGCAGTTGAACGTTGCTCAAATTCACATTGCCCGCACCAGATTGTGAGCGATGAATGAATACGCCTTTTCCGTCAGGTGCAGGCGCGACGGTAAAGCCTTGTCCGTTGTGGTGCGCGGGATTGGCTGAAAGCGTGGCATGACGATAGAATCCTGATTCATCTTTGAATTTGACGAAGAGCCAAACAGCGTCCCAGTTTGCGGTTGGAGCGGGTGCGCCTGCGTCGCGCCAAGAATTTTTCCAAGAGAGATTGAATTGCACGTTGGTAAATGCGGGCTGTCCGTTTGGATTGTCGCCGGTGAGCGTGATGCCGCTCACTTGCACGTCGTTGGCGAATGCGCCAAGCGTGATAAAAAAGATTACCGAGCCGAGTGATGCAAGTCGCTTCATAGTTATTGATTTGGTTTGAGTTGTAAAAACAGTCGAAGAAACTCTTTGAGCGCATCGAGGCTCTCGAACTCTTTTTCTTCGCCCGTTGAAACCGACCGCAAAAAAATTTTCAGCGTTTGTCCCTCCTTTGACAACTCCGCCGTTTTTTCGCTTGATGTGTTTTCGTCGGTTTGAATCAAGCGTAAGAGAAATGTATCGCGGTGCCTCATTGCGCGACTTTTGTTTTGAGTTTGACTTCAACCGAGCCAAAGTCGGAATCAAAGGTTTGCATTTTGTTTACACCGCTTGTTTGGAGGCGGTTTGTTGGAAGGTTTTGGGGAATTACAAATTTCTGTTCTAAAAAAACGTTGTTTGAATGATAAGAGTTTTTATATTTGCAATGCTTCAAGATTGACTTCGCAACCGAACTCTCAGTGCAGGCTCGCACTTATTGAGTATCAATTCGTTGTTCGTTCTCACTAAACTCAACTTTGAACTATTAACCTTGAACATTTTTGTTCTCTTCTGCCTCTGAATTTTTCAATTTGCGAAACAGCAACGCTGATTTGTCAGAGACTTGAAAACTTACTCCTTTTCAAGAGTTGCTCCATAAATTCTAATCATAAAACATATCGGCGGGCTATTCAGCGCGCTTCTTTGAATCAGTATTTGACTAAGCATTTATTTTTTCAATTCAGCCTCACCAACACTAATCATTAACAGCAATGCCAAACGCAAATGCAAACGCAAATGCCCCTACAGCCGCCCCAAGTGCCACTCCAAATTTCAGTTTAGATATCAACATCTTACAGAAGAAAAAGGTAACTGAACTTGCGGCGATTGCCAAAGAAATGGGCATTCACACCAGCGGACTTCGTAAAGATGAGATTATTTACAAAATCATTGAAACGCAGGCTCAAAAGATTGAATCTGCACCAGAGGGAAGTTCGCCCGGCGTGATTGTCAATAGCGGCGTGCTTCAAACGATTCAAGACGGGTATGGCTTTTTACGCTCGGCAAACTACAACTACCTTTCATCGCCCGACGATATTTACGTTTCACCCTCGCAAATCAAGCGGTTTAATTTGAAGACGGGAGATACGGTCTCGGGGCAGGTGCGTGCGCCGAAAGAAGGCGAGCGTTTCTTCGCGCTTCTGAAAATCGAAACCATCAACGGCGTTACGCCCGAAGAGATTAAAGACCGTGTTCCGTTTGACAACCTCACTCCGCTTTATCCGCAAGAACGCTTGAAACTTGAAACCACGCCCAATGAATACTCCACGCGCGTTTTGGACGTCTTCGCGCCTATTGGTAAAGGTCAGCGCGGCTTAATCGTGGCGCAACCCAAAACAGGTAAAACGATTCTGCTTCAAAAAATTGCGAATGCGATTGCGAAGAATCACCCCGAAGTGTATCTGATTGTCTTGCTGATTGATGAACGTCCCGAAGAAGTTACCGACATGGAGCGCAACGTTCAGGCAGAAGTTATTTCTTCAACCTTTGATGAAGAGCCTGAACGCCATGTTCAAGTTGCCGATATGGTGCTTGAAAAAGCGAAACGATTGGTGGAAGTCAAACGCGATGTGGTGATTCTTTTAGATTCTATTACGCGCCTTGCTCGTGCGCACAACACGGTTATTCCGCACTCTGGAAAAATTCTTTCAGGCGGGATTGACTCCAACGCGCTTCACAAGCCGAAACGCTTTTTCGGTGCGGCGCGCAATGTCGAGGAAGGCGGCTCGCTGACCATTATCGCCACCGCACTTGTCGACACTGGCTCGCGCATGGACGATGTGATTTTCGAAGAGTTCAAAGGCACGGGCAATATGGAACTTGTGCTCGACCGTCGCCTCGCCGACAGGCGCATCTTCCCGTCTATTGATATTCTCAAATCGGGCACGCGCAAAGAAGAATTGCTCGTCTCGCAAGAGGAAATCTCGCGCATGTGGCTTCTGAGAAAATACATGGCGGATAAAAACTCCGTAGAAAGCATGGAATTTATTTTGGATAAAATGGACGGCACGAAATCTAACAAAGAGTTCTTCAAAATGATGAACGCATAAGCCATTCACCTAACACTTCTCTTAACATTTTAACATTAGCCTCATATGTTGAAACGCATTGACCATGTCGCCATCGCCGTCAAAAGCCTTGATGACTCGCTCGCCCTCTTCAAAACTCTGATTGCCGACGGGGTAGCCAAAGTAACGGTTGAAGACGTGCCCGCACAGAAAGTTCGCGTCGCATTCATTCACATCGGCGATACGAAAATCGAGTTTCTCGAAGCCACCTCGCCTGAAAGCACCGTCGCCAAGTTCATCGAGAAGCGCGGCGAAGGCTTGCATCACCTTGCATTCGAAACCACCGACATTCACCAAGAAGTCAAAGATGTTGCCGCACGCGGATTCGGCATTCTCAACGAACCACGATTAGGCGCAGAAGAAAAACTCGTCAGTTTCATCGACCCCAAAACGGCTAACCGCGTGTTAGTTGAGCTTGTTGGAGAAAACAAACCGAAATAAATCTTTCATCGAAGCCTCTAAAATCCCCCTATTTCATACCCTATAAAAACCCTATATCGACTCGCTTGCCTCCCCTTCTTGCTTCACCTACCTTTATTCGTGCTTTGTGAATGCTCAAACTAAACTGATTTCCTAACCCGCATTTCGCATTGCACCTGTTTGCAAAGAACTTTTCTGCTTGCCGTGCTCCAAACCGAAAATGCTCGATTTGAACTGCACGTAAACCTTTTGCAAACCTCATCACTGTAAGTTTTTCATAAAACCATTGCGACAAAACAACTAAACTATACCCAACGATGAAACAACGCATCTTTCAAAAAATCCTCTTCCTGCTGCTCTTTGCTTGTCTTTCGGTTCTAAACGCTTCAGCGCAAACGCTCATTGATTGGGACGGTGGTGGCGACGGCGTTTCTTGGAACGACGCTAATAACTGGAACCCAAATAATGTCCCAAATACTACGACAGAATATGCCCGCTTTAACGGCTTCACAGTTACCGTCAACCTTCCCGCAGGCGGCATTACCACCGGCGGATTGGTTATCATCGGTTCGGGAACCGTAACGCTCAACGCGCCCTCTGCGTCTACCCTGACACTTAGCGCGACCGCATTAGGATTTGAGTTAGATATTGCTTCCACAGCGCAATTAAGCATCGGCACAAATGTCGATTTAGCCCTTGGTGCAAATGTCGCCGCACGAATTAACGGCACCTTGAATGCAGCGGCGCGCCAAATCTTCGCCACAGGGACGGGCGTTTCAATTCAGATTCTTGGAACGTTTCGCACAACTCGTTTAGATGGATTCACAGGCTCTACCACAACCGCCATCAGCAATGCAAATTCACCTACGGTTACACTCGGCTCTGCCTCGACCATTCAATATGCTACCCTCATCGGCACTCAAACTGTATCAGCGCGAAGCGATTATGCAAATGTGGTTATCACTACAAATCTATCGGGCATCAAATCAGCGGGCGGAAATTTAGGGTTTATTGCGAATGGCTCTCTTACCGTCAATGCAGGTGCTGTTTTTGATTTAGGCGCGAATCAAATTTCCTTTGCGGGCACGGGCGGAAGCGTTACGATTAACGGCGAACTGCGCACCTCAAACTTAAACGGATTTCGTGGGTCAACAAGTGCCGCAATTAGCAACGCCAACGCGCCTACGATTACACTCGGCACGTCTTCCACGATTCGCTACAGTGCTTTATTTGGAACCCAAATTGTCAATGGTGGCACCTATCAAGGAAATGTCGTCATCGGCGGGATTTCTGCAAAAACGCTTGATGCCAGCATGACCATTAACAATGGAAATAATTTCACCATAGAAAGCGACGCACGGCTTAACGCACAAGCCTTTCAAATTAGTTTTGGAAGCACAGGCTCGGCGGTTTCAATTCAGGGTCGGTTTGAAACGGCGAATCTCAACGGCTTTGTAGGCACCACTCTTACCGCCATCAATAGCACAAATTTTCCGTCCGTTACATTAAGTGCCGCGTCGACCATCGTCTATAACGCCAATGCGGCGCAAACCATCAGCGCGTTCAGCACTTATGGAAATGTGATTATCACAGGCACTTCTGCAAGCCCAAAGTTGCTTTCAGGTGCTTCTTCCTTTCAAGGCGGCGCGACGCTCACGATTGACACCGTCGCATATTTTTCAGCAGGAAGTTCCACGATTTCATTTACCGGAACGGGCGGGACGGTCAATGTGCAAGGGCGATTTCTGACCACAAACACAAATGGGTTTTCAGGCGGCACAGGCACAACCATCGTCAATACCAATTCGCCGACCATCACGCTTGGCGCAAACTCAGATATTTTTTACAATAGTGCGTCAGCACAAGCCATCACCCCGCGCACCGATTACAACATCATTTCTTTTGGCAATGGCTCTACTAAAACCCTTTCAGGCGGCAACCTCACCTGCAACAGTTTAACTGTTGTTGGCGGCGTAAACACAATTGTGCTTGAAGGTGCTTCCACGACAACCATCAATCAAACCATCAACCTTGGTGGGAGTAGCGTGATTCGCCTAAACAGTTCTCTGGCAGATTTTATACTCAATGGCACGGGTGATGCGACCGTTCGGCTTTTCCCCGCCGCTAATTTAGCGCGCAACATTACGCTTAATCGCCCCAGCAGTAATGTTACCTTTACTGTTTCTTCTCCAGCACCATTGACAACATCAGGGACTTTTCAACTGGTCAATGCCACGAATCTTCTGATCGACGCTACGCTCTCAATCACCAGCACAGGCTCTTTTCGTCCGCTCGCTGGATATGTGGGCGGAAATGGTTCGTTAAGCATTGCTAACGGCGACTTCCGCACCTCCCATCCCGACGGAATAAACGATAACACCACTTCGGGCGCGCTACGTCTTCCTCTTGCTAATCGCTCCTTTACGGCAGGCACAACGGTGATTTATGCAGGCGCAGGTATCAACCCTACGGGCAACTACATTTCCGAACTGGCTAATTTTGGGTGCAATATCACCATTTTTACGGGCGCAACACGCACCCTCACCGAAAGCGTTACGATGGCTTCGGGAAGAACCTTTTCGGTTGCGGGCGGGCTTTTCATGTTTGATTTCTTCATCGGCGGGGCAGGCAGTTTTGCGCTAAATAGTTCAGGTGCGCTCGGCGTTGGCGCACCGCTCGGCTTAATGGCAAATACATTTCAAGGCAACATCCGTGTGCCCTTAGCAAATCGAACCTACACCAGCGGCTCTCAAATTTTTTATTGCCGAAATGGAAATCAAGAATGCGGCACCGACCTCCCCACCGCAAGTAACAGCAACATCATCGTCAGCGACTCGACGATTCTCACGCTCAACGCCAACCCTGTGGTGGGCAATTTAAGAACCTTCACGGTGAATGGTCGGCTGAATTT
>CALGMC010000145.1 GCA_937959145.1 uncultured Chlorobiales bacterium | reverse complement strand
ATAACGGCATCGAGAATTTCCGTCTCGGAATCAATCGCGCTTAGGGCGTTTTTCGTTGTAGTTGTATCGGCTTTCATTTGTTTTTCCTCCTTTTCTTTTTTGAAACTGACTTCGTCGTTAAGGCTTTTTGATTTTCTCTGTGCCACGCTTTGAGTGTCTTTTCAAGCGAAGCGAAGTTGCTCATGCATCGGTGCGAGCCATTCTTCACCTTTTGCAGTCGTATCAGCATGCTTTCTCCGTTGTCGTCGTCGGAAAGGCATAAGCGTAGAATGAACGTCTCGCATTGAGCCATGGTGTATTCTTTGAGAAATGTTCGTGTTGGGGCAAAGGTGAAAAAAGGCGGTCTCCGTTTGGTCTCCATTTTCAATCAAAATGGAAGCCACTACGCTTGTAAGTGATTGTTTTATCGTAGGTTGTGGGAGAAAAAAAAAGGTGTAGATTACTATTTTAAGAACCGCTCAAAGCGTTTTGGGGGAGCAATTCCGAGTTCTTTTTTGTAAGCGGCTTTGCAGCTTTCATAAAGCGTTTTGATAGCAGAAAAGTCTTCGGCTTGGTAATAAAGGAGGAAAAGAATTTCGTAACCCTTTTCGCAGAGCGTATCAATAGCGAGCAGACGTTTAGCATATTCAATCGCCGCGAGTTTGTCATCTTGTTGGAGCATCAGTTCAGCCAGTTCGGCACTTGCGGAAAGTGCAATGTCTTTGAGCGATTCGCGCTCGAAAGCCGTCCATTCGACGAAGGCATCTTCTTTGAGAAAATCGCCTGAATAGATTGACAACGCTTCTTTCAATCGTGTTGCTTTTTCAGACGACACTTGTGCATTACGCGCTGTTTTGACAAGCGATTTGAACATCAAAAAGTCAATCTGCGCGTTGTCGCCAAAATCTAAGCGATAGGCATCATCTCGAAATTGAATGACGCTTTGTGCGGTTTTTCGGTTGGGTTCAAGCGCGTTGCGGATTTGCAGAATTGCATTTTTAAGCGCGTGCTTTGCGGCGTCGTAGTCGGAATCCTGCCAGAGATGCTCGATAAAGTCGTCAGTCGTTACGCTTTGCTCATAATTGAGCAGTAGATATTTGAATACTTCTCGCGCCTTCTTTCTTGGAAACTGAACTTCTGTGCCGTCTTTCATCAAACTGAATGTGCCAAATGTCTGAATGATAAACGGCATTGATTTTCGCACTGTAATGCTTGGCGCGGAAAAATCTTCATACTTTTTTTGCGTTGCTTTCCTGAACGCCTCTTGAAGTGTCTTTGGCTTTTCGCCCGAAAGCCGCTTGACTTCCAATTCAACGAGTTTGTTTTTCAGGCGTTCAATAACTTTTTCTCCAAATTGTTGCTCTGCCAGCGCGCTTGCTTCGGCTTCGTAGCGACGCGCCGTTTTTTCATCGTTCAACGCTTGATACAGCCTCACCAACGAAAGACAACTTTCTTTTTGTGCGTCCAGAAACTTTTGCGCTTTGGCTTGCGCGTAGCACGAGTCGAGCATCTCTCCGGCTTTGTCGAATTTTTTTGCGTCGAGGTAGGTTCGTGCGAGAAAATTTTTGACATCGACTTGAAAATGCGGCGTCGCCTCCGATAGCGATAAGGCTTCGGTCATATAACGCTCTGCCCCGTCTAAATCACCCAACTTTCGCAACACGTCGCCGACACTCACCAAACACGAAACTTGAAAAAACGCTTTGCCTGTTGCCCTTGCTTTATCCAATGCTTGCTCGTAGTATTCAAGCGCGACGGTATAGTCTCCGATTGCACCGTAAGTCCCGCCCAGACTGTTGAGCGCGTTTGCTTCTTGCTCCACTTCGTTCAGCGCACGATAAAGTTTGAGTGCCTCAAAAAAATACGGGCGCGATTCGGCGTGTTTTAGAAAATCTGTGTTGAGCATATTGCCCACTCCCAGCAACGCCCCCGCTTTGATGAGGTCAAGATGATGGGCGTTTGCAACTTTAATTGCCTTCTCGTAATGCTTCATCGCTTCGGTATAATTGCCGATGATTCGATAGGCATTTCCCAAATACTTGTGCGCATTTGCCAAGTGCCGATAATTTCCGTGCGACTCTGAAAAGGCAACCAGTTTGGTTATGGCTTTAATGCCCTCCGATGTGTTACCAAGCAAAATGTTTCCAACGCCCCATATCGACAAGCCTTGACAGATTCCTTCTTCATCGTTGAGTTTCTTGGCACGCGATAAAATTTCATCGGCGAAATTGCACGCTTCTTCAGGATTTTGGTAGTAAAGGGTTTTGGAATAATTGATGAGTTCAACGAGACGCGAAGACTCGTCGGGGCAGGCAAGCAGTTTTTGTTGTAACTCGTTAGGCATTTTGAGCATTGATTACTTCGCGCTCTTTGAGTGTTCGTCGTTGTGAGACTTGGAAGTGCCTAAATACCAAAATCTTACCTCAAATTCCAAATGCGCTCGCGCATATCGGCTTTACAATAACTTAACAGCGCATACCTTTCGCTCGTCGTAAATTCAAGCCCGACAAGTGTTTATCATATCCAAGTGTTTATCACATCTTCTAATAAACGCTTCACAAAGCCGAATGTCTCAACGCCAAACGATTCGTTGCGTTACGATTAACACGCATCGAGGCAGAGGTCCAAAACTTCCTTACCTACTTGCACAGGCTTCCGTTGATGAAGCCGAGCGCATTGAACTTCTCCACGACACACGCGCCTACACCTACTACATCGCTGAATGGCTACACCAACATCGCGAGCAGTATGATGTGGTTGGATTGCAGGAAGTCTTTAACGGCATTCTCGGCATTGGCGACTTGGTGTATCGCAAGTATCGTCAGCGCGACCACTATCGCGTGATTGCGGGCTATCGCTCCGTCATTGCGCACGGGGTTGGCTTTGCAGGGTTTCGTTATGAAAATTTAATGCTCTCGCAACTGCAAAAAATCGGACAGGTTCAAATCAATTACCTTCTACCTGGCAGAATCGCCTTTCTTGCCGCGTGTGGCTTTACGCTCGTGCCGTTTGTCTTTAACGGTCAAGTGGTTTGGATTGGCAATACACATCTTCACCCGTTCAACCCACGCGATAGAGAAGCACAAGCGCACGGGATTGCCAACGAAATCAAAAAACATGGCGACGTGCCGATTATTTTCATGGGCGACCTCAACACCGTTCCGCCCGGTTGCCGCGTTACAGGATTTCCCGCTGGCGATAACGACGTCAATAGTTACAAAAACGATAAAACCTTTGAAATCCTTGCCGATGCTGGCTTGCAACTTGTCAAACACGACGACTCCGAGCAGTTTTACACCTACCCTACTGGCTTGCCGAATCGCACCTTAGACTACATTCTCTACAC
>CALGMC010000144.1 GCA_937959145.1 uncultured Chlorobiales bacterium | reverse complement strand
CGAAGAAGGACGCGATGTGCTCTTATTCATCGATAATATCTTCCGTTTCACCCAAGCTGGCTCGGAAGTTTCGGCTCTGCTCGGTCGTATGCCCAGCGCAGTGGGTTATCAGCCAACGCTCGCCACTGAAATGGGGGCATTACAAGATAGAATCACTTCAACTACGAAAGGCTCAATCACATCGGTTCAAGCAATTTATGTGCCCGCCGACGACCTCACCGACCCCGCACCGGCAACCGCCTTCGCACACCTTGACGCCACTACCGTGCTTTCAAGACAAATCGCTGAAATCGGAATTTATCCCGCCGTCGACCCGCTCGACTCGACTTCGCGCATCTTAGACCCGCTCATCGTTGGTCAAGAGCATTATGAGGTCGCGCAAGGTGTTAAACTCTTGCTCCAACGCTACAAAGATTTGCAAGATATTATCGCCATTCTTGGTATGGATGAACTTTCCGAAGAAGATAAACTTGTAGTTGCGCGCGCACGCCGCGTTCAACAGTTTCTCTCGCAACCCTTCTTCGTCGCCGAGCAATTCACCGGCTTGAAAGGTCGCTATGTTAAACTTGCCGATACCATTCGCGGGTTCAAAGAAATTCTCGAAGGCAAATACGACCACCTGCCCGAAGCCGCATTCCGCCTTGTCGGCACGATTGAAGAAGCCATCGAGAAAGGCGAAAAAATGTTGGCAGAAGCCAAGTAAAGGAGTAAGAAAATGGCGGCAGAATTTCATCTCGATATCGTAACGCCTGAAAGAAATGTGTTCAGTGGCAAGGTGGTCAGTGTTACCGCGCCCGGCACTCTGGGGCAATTTCAAGTTCTAGCCGACCACGCGCCATTTCTTTCGTCGCTCGCCACAGGCGAAGTGCGCATCGACCTTGCGGATAAATCACAACAAACCTACAAGGTGTCAGGCGGATTTTTTGAAGTGAGCGCAAATAGAGCAATGCTTCTTGTCGAAAGTGCGTCGTAACTTTCTTTCTGAATGATTCTCAAACCGAAACGATTGCAGGAGGGCGATACCATCGGCATCGTGGCTCCTGCAAGCCCTATCTTCCCCGAAGATAAACTTGAAAAAGCCAAAGCCTATCTCCACTCGCTTGGCTACGACGTCAAATTGGGCAAGCACATCAAAAAAATGCACGGCTACTTGGCAGGATTCGACCAAGAGCGCGCCGACGACATCAACCGAATGTTTGCCGATAAATCCGTCAAAGCCATTTTTTGTTTGCGTGGCGGCTATGGCTCTCCGCGTCTGCTTCGCCTCGTTGATTACAACACGATTCGACGCAACCCCAAAATTTTCGTTGGCTTCTCCGACATCACCGCGCTTTGCTGTGCTATCTTCGCAAAAACAGGTCTCATCACATTTTCAGGACCGATGCTCGTTTCCGATATGGTCAACCCCGATGAATACTCGCAGTATCACCTTTGGCGAATGCTCACGAAACCGCGCATTTACGGCAGGTTCATCAATCACGAAACGCATCACCTCGTCGGAATTCGTTCGGGCGAAGCCAAAGGACGGCTCATCGGCGGCAATCTCTCTCTGCTCACGGCACTGGTCGGAACGCCCTTCCTGCCCGATATGCGCAAAGCCTTGCTCTACTTTGAAGACATTGGCGAAGAACCCTATCGCGTCGACCGCATGCTCTCGCAATTTGAAAATGCAGGTATTCTGGAAAAACTTTCAGGCGTGATTATCGGACAAATGACCGACTGCTTTGAAGACGACGAAAAACCTTCCTTGACGCTGGAAGAAGTGATTGACGACTACCTGTGCGTCTTGCCCGAGTCCGCCCCCGCATGTGCCAATCTCTCCTACGGTCATATCAAACACAAACTCACGCTTCCTATCGGAGCAAGAGCAAAACTGACCGTTAAACAGAAGCGCGCACGGCTTGAACTTTTGGAGACAGTTGTCTTGTAAGTTGCTTAATAATTTGTTAAAATTCGCGCCTCTCATCGCTTTAACAGTTTAAGCGATTCAAACTTCATGCAAACCATTTCAAACGACACGGCTCAACAGCCACTCACGCGCCTACAACGCTACGGAGAACTCATCATTTATGCGGTAATTTTCTTTGCACTCGTGGCATCAGCATTTGTGCTGAACATTTTTTTAACAGAGCAAAGTGCGAAAGATACAAATGATGTTTTCTGTGCGACCCGCCTGCAACAGTCATGGCGAAAGGCGCAAAAAAATTTGACCGAAGTTCAAAACAACTTGATGACAGACGCCAGCATCACCGAAAATTTTAACAACTTTCGTCATGCCATCGAGAATTTTGATTCCATTCTGACCGCATTTTACTTCGGCGGCAGCGTCGTGATTGACGGAGAAATCTTTACCTTGATAAAACCTACGGAGGCGCGCCCTAAAAAAATCATTAACGACCTTCAAGAAATGTGGTCGCCGATTAAAGCCGAGATGTTAGCATTGGCGCGCACGAATCCCCAAAACGCTGCTACCATCAATCAAGAGGCTTTGGCAAAACTGGTTGAATACGCGGTTACAAGAGATGAAGCGATTCTGGACGCAAGCCAATCGTTTATCGTTACGCTCGGAGAACTTTCACAGGAGCGCGTTTCAAAACTTCAATTCTTTCAAATTCTGGCTCTCGTCTCAACGGTTATGGTGTTTTTGGCAATGGTCGTGCGTGTAACGATTTCACTGCGCAACAAAGACACCTTGCTCGACAATCAAATGGAAGAAATCACCAAACAACGCGACACGATTGCAAACGAGAAAGAGCGAATCGACAAACTGCTCAAAGACCTTCAAATGACGCAAACGCAACTTGTGCAATCGGAAAAAATGGCGTCGCTGGGGCAAATGGTGGCAGGCTTAGCGCACGAGGTCAATACGCCGCTGGGCTTTGTGAGAGGCAACATTGAAATCAGCCAACGCAATCACGGCATTATCTCGTCGGCACTACGACAGCACGACAAGTTGCGCCAAACATTGGAGTCAGGAGAGGTGGATGAATTGGAGCAAATTTTGTTAGAGGCAAAAGAATCCATGGAGAAAATCAATGACTATGATTTGCTATCAAAAACCGAGCGCGTATTTGAGGAGTCGCTCAAGGGCATCGACCGCCTTCAAGAGTTGGTAACGAATCTTAAAAATTTTTCGCGCCTCGACGAAGCCGTCCTGAAAATTGCCGATATTAACGAGGGAATTGAATCGTCTTTGTTAATCGCAAATAATGTGCTTAAACACAAAGTAGAAGTGGAAAAACATTTTTCGCCAAATTGTACGGCGGAATGTTATCCTGCGCAACTCAATCAAGTATTTTTGAATCTGCTCACGAATGCGGCACAGGCGATTGAAGAGGGCAAGCGCGGCAAAATTTGCATTTCTACTTTCACAGAAAACGGACAAGTCGTGGTCAAAGTCGCTGATGACGGGAAGGGCATTCCGAAAGAACAGATTAAAAAAATTTTTGAGCCGTTCTTTACAACAAAACCTATTGGTCAAGGAACGGGATTGGGGCTTTCTATTGTGTTCAAAATTATCGAACAGCACAACGGCACGATTGATGTGGAAAGCGAAGTAGGCAAAGGGACGACATTCACTATCAAACTGCCGAAAAAGCAACCGCGCAAAAACGCTCAATGAGCACACCGTATTGTTGAGAAAATTTTATCACCATAACAACTCGAACAATGTCAAAACCGAAGTCGCATGTTTTGATTGTGGATGACGAACCGCTCGTCTTAAACTCGCTCCAAAACTTGTTGGAGTTTGACTACATCGTTCACACGGCGCAAAGCGGCGCAGAAGCATTGAAAATTTTGACCCTGCACCCGATTAAAGTGATTATGAGCGACCAACGCATGCCGGGAATGATGGGGCACGAAGTCTTGCGAGAAGCCAAACGCATTAGTCCAAGCACCATTAGAATTTTGCTCACAGGCTACAGCGATTTGGAATCGATTATCAATTCGGTGAACGCAGGCGAAATTTTCCGATATATCAACAAGCCTTGGAAGTCGGAAATGATTATGAGCGTCTTCAAGTTGGGCACGCAAATTTATGACCGACTAACACAAATCGCGCCTACAACGAATTTCAGTGCGCCCGTTAATAAGCCGCAAGAAGCAGTAAATAAAATCCACATTGAAGTGGAAGAAAAAAGTCACTCTGTGTTGTTTGTCGGCTATGAAGATAGCGACATGAGTAACCTTCTGAGGCAACTCCAATCGCAATACGATGTCTATCAGAGCGTTTCCGTCGATGATGCGTTTAATAAAATTGCGCGCAAACCTGTCTCGGTTAT
>CALGMC010000143.1 GCA_937959145.1 uncultured Chlorobiales bacterium | reverse complement strand
ATGAAGAGTGAAGAGTGAAAGATTGGAACACGGCTTGAACAGATTGCGCGGGTTTGCACGGATGGTGGATTCTTCGCTTCGCTCAGAATGACGGCGGAGTTAATGAAGAATGAAAAGTGAAGACTGAAGAACGGCTTGCCTCTCGTTCATCATTACGCACTACTCATTACTCGTTACTCGTTCCTCATGAGTCTGTCATTCCGAACGCAGTGAGGAATCCACAAATAATGAAGAGTGAGTCGTGAAGAATGAAGAATGGCGCGCTTCTCGTTCATCATTACTCATTACTCATTAGAACTGGATTCTTCGCTTCGCTCAGAATGACGGCGGAGTTAATGAAGAATGAAAAGTGAAGAATGAAGAGTGAAGAACGGCTTGCCTCTCGTTCATCATTACTCACTACTCATTAAAGAGTTTCTCGCTGGCTATTGTTCTTTGTGTCTCTTAGGTGAAAGCGTCCTTGCGGGAAACGGCGGGACGCTTTTTTATTTGTAGTTTTCAGCACGCAAAAATTACAACATGAAAACGATTTACCTTTTAGAGACAGGCGTTCAGCGTGGGAGATTTCACATGCAGTTAGACCAATGGTTGGCGGAATGCTTCGAGCAGATTGGCGTTTCGGAAAATGCCGTCATACTTCGGCTTTACGAATGGTCGCCGCCCGCTATTTCCATTGGCTATCACCAACGCGAATCAGAGTTTGATTTAGAGCAACTAAAAACCGACGGAATCGACTTGTGCCGACGCCCAACCGGCGGCAGAGCTGTCTTCCACATCGAAGACCTCACTTATAGCGTGGTCATGAAAGCGACAGACACCAACGCCAAGCATTACGCCGAAATTCATCGTGCCTTTCAAATCGCGCTCCAACAACTTGGCTTACCAGCATCGTTTCAAAAACAGCAAACCGACTTTCGCTCGCGTTATGAAAAGCCTGAAAGTGTGTCATGTTTCACGGCGTCTGCGCGCTATGAATTGGAAGTGGGCGGAAAGAAAATTCTCGGCTCTGCGCAACGCCGATTCGCTGATACGCTCTTGCAACACGGCTCGCTGATGCTTTCAGCAAAGCACAAGCAACTCGTCAAGTATTTGAGACTGAACGAAGCGGCAAAACGCCAAATGCAAAAAGACCTCGACGAGAAAACAACATCGGTAGAAGAAGTTTTGGGAAAAGTGCCTGACCATGAAACTCTGAAACGAATGATTCTTCAAGGCTTCGAGCAAGTGTTTCAATCTCCCATCAAGCAACTTGAATTTTCAACGCTTCCACTCGGCGATGCGCTCACTGCTCATTCATAATGCGGTCATTTTCGGAAAGCCGAGTTATTCAGCCGTGCTTTGCGAGAACGGCACAATTACAGCGTTTCTCAATGAACACGAAGCCGAAAAGGTGCATTGCGAACACTGCTTGAACGCAAAAGGAAATGTGCTTCTGCCGTCCTTCTTTGATTCACACCTTCACCTCTCCGAATATGGCTTGCGATTAAACCGATTGAATTTGAACGGAACATCGCTCGATGAATCGTTACGATTGATTCGCGAAAAGGCAAAGCAAACACCAAAAGGCGCGTGGATTACAGGTGGCGGTTGGCACAAAACTTACTTCGGCAAGTTTCCAACAAGAAAACTTTTGGACGAAATTTCAACCGAACATTTCATCGCGCTTTCAAGCCAAGATTTTCATGCGACATGGGCAAATACGCCCGCTATCAACTTGCTCAATCTCGAAGAATTTTCAGACGAAGAACTGCCAAAAGACGCCGAAGGAAAGTTGACGGGCGTTGTTTTTGAGCGTGCGGCACTGCAACTGGCGTCAATGGCGAAGGTTTCAAGAGCGGAATTAGCCAAAGCCATTGAAACGGCACAAGCGAAACTCTTTGAGTTTGGCGTTACTGATGTCTTCACGATTGAAAAAGCCGACGCGCTTCCTGCCTTTTTGGAATTGGGCGAAAGGCTGAAACTGCGTGTCAATACGGCGATTTACATCGAGTCGCTTGCGGAGGCGAAAACATTTTTCAAAACGCATCGGGTTAAAAATCTTGCGCTGAATGCGGTCAAACTTTTTATTGATGGCTCGCTTGGTGCGGAAACTTGCGCCGTGCTCGAACCCTTTGAAAATACAAGCCATTTCGGCATTAGCCTTTATGCCGATGCCGACCTTGTGAGCCTCTTCAAGATGATTGAGCGCGAAGGATTGAACATTGCCGTGCATGCGATTGGCGACCGTGCCGTGCGTCGCGCGCTTGATGCGTTTGAGAAAATCGGTGCAAATCCGCGCTCGGCGTTTCGTCATCGCATTGAGCATGCGCAGATGATTGACGATGAAGATTTAAGTCGCTTTTCCAAACTTGGCGTTGTGGCGTCTATGCAGCCGATTCACATTCGCGAAGATATTGCCACAGCGCGGCGATTGCTCGGCAAGCGTCAAGGCAAGTTGTATCGTTTTAAGTCGCTACTTGAATCAGGGGCGACGGTTGTGTTTGGAAGCGATGCGCCGATTGAAACGCCAAGCGTGCTCGAAGGCATGTTTTATGCGGTCGAGCGGCGCGATAAAGAAGGGCAAGTTTGGTATGGCA
>CALGMC010000142.1 GCA_937959145.1 uncultured Chlorobiales bacterium | reverse complement strand
TCTTTTTCCACAAGATTTTTCGGCAGGATTGAACTTTTTTCTTCTTCCGCGTCGTCGTCTTTGGTTGATTTTTTTTCTTCGTAATCGAGTTCGCGTGCGTCGCCATAGACTTTCAAAAATCCTTCGAACAACACCACGCTTCCTGTGGCTCTGAACAAAAATTCCTTTTGCTCATCGGCAATATCGACGCTGGTTTGCTCCAACTCCGCCGCCGACATTTGCGAGGCAACAAAGCGTTTCCAAATCAAATCATAAAGTTTGAATTGCTCTTTGGTGAGAAATTTTTCCATCGCTTTTGGCGTGCGGTCAACGCTCGTGGGGCGAATCGCTTCGTGTGCATCTTGCGCTGATTCAGATGACTTGAATTGTGTAGCAGATTCAGGCACGAAATCTTTTCCAAAATATCGTCCAATGAAATCGCGTGCTTCCGACTGCGCCTCTTTGCTGATGCGCTTGGAGTCGGTGCGCATGTAGGTAATTAAGCCGGTTGCGCCTTCGCCGCCGAGTTCAATGCCTTCGTAGAGTTGTTGCGCGAGCCGCATGGTTTGCTTTGAGCCATAGCCAAGTTGGTTCGAAGCGGCTTGTTGCAAGAGCGATGTTGTAAAGGGCGACGGCGGATTGCGCCGAACTTTACGCTTCTTGATTTCAAGAATCGAGTATAAACGCGCTTTGATTTTTTCGGCGGTGGCTTTGGCATCGGCTTCGTTGGTGAGTTCAAACTCTTTGCCGTTAATTTTGACGAGTTTGGCGGTGATAGTGTCGCCGCTCTTTGTGATAAAATCGGCGTATATCGTCCAATACTCTTTCGGTTTGAACGCCTCGATTTCGGCTTCACGCTCACAGATTAAGCGTAGGGCGACGGATTGAACGCGCCCTGCCGAAAGCCCACGCAAAACCGTGTTCCACAAGAACGGACTGACTTTATAGCCGACGATTTTATCTAACGCCTGCCGCGCTTGTTGTGAGCGAACCAGTTTGTAATCAATTTCGCGCGGGTGCTCAATGGCTTCGCGCACAGCTTTCTGCGTGATTTCATTAAAGAGCACACGGCGAATTGGCTTGCGTGCTTCTTCCACTTCGTTGGCAATATGCCATGCGATGGCTTCACCTTCGCGGTCGGGGTCGGTGGCTAAAAAAATCTCACTCGATTCCTTTGCCAATTTTTTCATATCGCGCACGACTTTCTCTTTACCTTCAATCGTTTCGTAGCGCGGCTCATAGTGATGCTCAAAATCAAGTCCAATTTCTTTTTTCGGCAATTCTTTAATGTGCCCAACGGAGGCGAACACCGTGAAGTCTTTACCGAGATATTTATTTATCGTCTTTGCTTTTGAAGGCGATTCGACAATCACCAGCCGCTTGCCTTTTGCATTAGGCGTTGGATAGTCAGCAAACTTTTTGGAGGAAGTCGCCTTCGATTTCGCAGATGTTGAAGAACTTTTTTTCGTTGCCATATCGCGTTAATGTTCGGTTTGAAATAATCACATATCACTCGTGAACAACCATTTCTGCACTTTTAATCTTGGCTTGTCCGTTTTTAAGGGTTGCAAAAAAAGGTAAGTCAAGCGAAAAAACAAATCTCAATAGCGCACCTGCAAATGTTTATTTAACAACTGTGAATTGAATTGTTGGACTTTTGAGCGCGCCTGCAATGGCTTCCAATTCAAATGTGCCTGCTTGAAGTTGCCACGAAAACTTTTCGTTTGGCGCACATTCTCCGACCACTTCCCCGTTGAGTTTCCACTGAATTTTTTCGGCGGAAGGCGGCGCATGCGCCGAAAAGAGTAGTCGCTGAAATTCCGCTCGCAAAGTGCCATCAAGCGCGAAGGTCATGCCTGATTTCGGAAAGAGAACTTCAATGTTGGAACGAGCCTGCGCAACATCTGCTACCCGCAACGAATCGCTCTCAATCGTCGAGAACATGCGCGGCAGAAACTCTTTATGTTGCGATTCCGCCCATTCACGATAGAGCGTAGGATAATCGACAAACACTTTTTCGCGCACAAATTCGCGCGGCGTCAGGTCTGTGGCTAAAAGTCCGTTTCGCACATCAATCCGAAATCGCTTGTGAAAGGTGCATCGGCGTTTTGGCTCTTTACCAACGATGAACTTTTCTTCAATCGTAGCATTGCACGCCTCGCCTTCCAACTCGCCTGAAATCGGACAAATGCGGTGAACGCGGATTCCGTGCGGCATATCGAAACTTGTTTTGTGAAAGCCACTTCGTTCAGGAAAGCGTTCAGAAAGAAGCATCATCACATCGTGCATTAAGCCACCTGCGCCGTCAACGCCCGAAATGCCGCGCATCGGTTCGTTATTGGAATTTCCCGACCACACGCCAACGGTGAAATCTTCCGAGACGCCGAACGTCCAATTATCGCGATAGTCTTTCGTTGTTCCTGTTTTGCACGCTACTGCAAAGGGAAATCGCAAGACGGAATTTGCGCCGAAACTTGCGCGTCGCGCCGCATTGTCGCTTAGCATATCCGCCGTGAGGTATGCCACTTGCGGCGAGAAAATTTCTTTGCTGGTTCGCTCGGTTGTTGGAGTTTTAACGGTATCACCACTAATCGTAATTATCTCTTTGAGAGCCGATTCAGGAATCATTTTTCCGCCTCGCGCAAACACGCTATAAGCGCGCACCATTTCAAGCAAGCGCACATCGCTGTTGCCAAGCGTCAGTCCAAGTCCGTAAAATTTCGCCTCTTGGTTCAGCGTCGTAAAATCAAGGCGTTTGAGCAAGTTGTAGAGTTGCTCGACGCCAATGTGCTCTAAGACTTTCACAGCGGTGATGTTGTAAGAGCATGCCAATGCTTCGCGCAAGCGCACTGCGCCGTGAAATTTTTTGTCGAAGTTTTGCGGGAAAAACATCTCCACACCTGTTTCGCTTGATTCGTCGTATCGACCTTGAACTTGAAACGGCAAAGGCAAATCGGGCAGAAGCGTTGCGGGCGTGTAGTCTCCTTCGAGCGAGAGCGCGTAGGTGAAAGGTTTGAGCGCAGAGCCGGGTTGGCGCGAGCCTGTGGCGACATTGTATTGCCCATCAATTTCCGCGTTGAAGTAATCGGCAGAGCCGACCATCGCTAAAATTTCGCCTGTGCGATTTTCCATCACAACAAGCGCAGTGTTTGTTACGCGATTTCGCTTGAGCCTTTGCAAATGCGCTTTTGCTAATCGCTCACAAGATTCTTGCAAGTCGAGGTCGAGCGTGGTGATGAGTTTTTTTGCGTCGCTTGGCAGAGATTGTTTAAGGACATACTCAACGAAATGTGGTGCGTGAAAGGCGCGTTTGGTTTCGGCAAAGTTAATCGGTTGCGCAAGTGCATCGCGCTCTTCTGCTTCGGAAATGAAGCCATTAGCGCGCATTCGACGAAGCACTTCTTCTTGGCGTTTGCGTGCAAGGTCGAAGCGGCGAAGTGGGTCGTAAGTCGTTGGCGATTGCGGCAAGCCTGCCAGCAAGGCGCATTCAGCAAGTGTGAGTTGCGATGGCGATTTTTGAAAATAAAATTCGGATGCCGCCCCAATTCCGAAACATTGATTTCCGAACGGCACGCGATTCAGATACTCCGTCAGAATTTCTTCCTTGCTCAAATGCACTTCCAAACGCACGGCGAACAGCATCACTTGAAGTTTTGAGAACACGCCACGCTTTGCGCCCAGCATTAAACGCGCTGTCTGTTGCGTAATTGTCGATGCGCCCGAGACAATTTTCATCGCCGTTAAGTTTTGCCACATCGCCCGAAAAAGTGCGGTGAAGTCAATTCCAAAGTGCGTGTAAAAATGTTTGTCTTCCGTTGCAATCGTCGCCTGAATCAGCATCGGCGGAATTTCTTTAAGCGAGACAGGGCGCGATGAGGCAAATTCAGAACTCAATACTTCGCGCAACAGCCGACCGTTTCTATCAAGAACTTGAATCGAGTGGCTTTTTTCGTGAGAGAACTCTTGTTTGGAAATTGGCAACGCGATGTATCCAACAAGAAGTATAACAAACAGCGCGAAAGCCAACGCCCACGTGCGCCAATTTCTCAATCGTTTCATCTTTAAGTCGGGCAAACTGTTTATCTTGCGAACTTCAATTCAACTTGAAATCTCAATGAAATTGCTCTCGTTAATCCTTTCACTCATCATCGCTATGCCTAATGCTTCAAAAGCATCTTCCAAGAAGAAGACCACAAGCGAGTTCGCCGCTGATTACCGCATTGAATCGCTCGAGCCGAATTTGCACATGTATCTCATCACAGTAACCGTTCAAAATCCTGACTCGAAACCGACGATAGATTTCATCTTGCCTGCGTGGCGACCGGGACGGTATCAAATTCAAAACTATGCGGCGAATGTGCAAGAATTTAAGGCAATGTCGGGCAAAACGAGTTTAGCATTTGAAAAAATCGATAAACAAACTTGGCGCGTTTCTACCGAAGGCAAACCGGAAGTTACGGTTCAATACAAATACTTTGCGGGCGGTCAAGTTGATGCGGGAAACTCCTACGTTGGCAGAGATGAAATTTACTTCAACGGCTCAAACCTCTTCGTCTATACAGACGAGACGCGCTTTAAGCCTGTTCGGCTCTACATTGATTATCCCGCAGGTTGGAAAGTTGCCACGCAGTTAGAGCCTACGGATAATCCTCACGTGTTCACGGCTGAAACTTACGACGACCTCATCGACGCGCCAACGCTCGTTAGTCCAACGATGGTTACTTATCAAGTTAAAGTTAAAGGCGCAACGATTTACATCTGCTTCAAAGACAATGCAGGACTTGGCGGCTACAAATTCAACGAAGAAACCATCAAGAAAGACATTGCCGCCGTCGTCGAGGCACAATTCACCTTGATGCAAGACGTGCCGTTCAAAACTTACTATTTCATTTATCACATTCTTCCGATTTCGTTTGCGCACGGCGTCGAGCATAAAAATTCAACCTCGATTGTGCTTGGTCCTGCCGACAAAATGAACGAGAACTACGGACGCTTTATCTCTATCACTTCACACGAATTTTTCCATGTCTGGAACATCAAGCGCATTAAGCCAAAAGAGTTCATGCCTTACGATTACACCAAAGAAGGCTACACGCCAATGCTTTATGTATCCGAAGGTTTCACGAGTTACTACGGCGACCTCTCACTCGTGCGCGCAAAAGTTTGGACACCGAAAAGTTACATCGACGACATTGCCGACGGCATCACGAACTTGCAAAAAACCTACGGCAGAAAAGTTCAATCGCTTGCGCTCTCCTCATTTGACGCATGGCTTTCAGGCTACGGCGCAGGCAGAGCCAACAGCACCATTTCCTTTTACAGCAAAGGCGAACTGATTGGCATGCTCTTAGACCTTGAATTGCGACATCGCACCAAGAACAAACATTCGCTCGACGACGTGATGCGCTTTTTGAATGAAGAATTCGCTAAAAAAAATCGTGGCTTTTCCGCAAAAGATTTTCAAGAAGTCGTCGAGCGTTTTGCAGGTGGCTCTATGCAACCCTTTTTCGATAACTACATCAACGGCACAGAAGAACTGCCTTTTGAAACCACGCTCGAATATGCAGGATTAGACCTCAAAAAATCGCTCTCACCACAACCCTACACCGGCATTACATCTGGCGTTGAAAATGATTTTCCTGTCGTCAAAGGTGTTGTGCCCGAATCGCCCGGTGCCGTGATTGGATTAGACACCGGCGATATGCTTATTGCGCTCAATGGTAATTTTCTGATGAAGCAATCGCTTTCTGCAATGCTTTCGCAATTCAAGGCAGGCGACAGCGTCAAGGTTACGATTCAGCGCGATGGCAAACTTCACGAAAAAACCATGCGCCTCGAAGGCAATTACATCTACTCGATTTCTAAAAAGAAAAATCCAACCCGACTGCAACGCGACATTTTTGAATCGTGGCTTGCCTGCAAATGGAACGACGAATAATTCTTTTGCGGACGAACATTGCATTTTAACGCTTCACTTTGTTGGGATAATCGCGCTGTCATTCTGAGCGCATCTAAGAATCCATAATGGAAATTCCTCACTTGCGTTCTGAATGACCGTCCGTCAGAATGAGAAGATTTGCTTGATAACAAGTTTGATAAAATTCAGCGAGTCGGCGACGTAGCGCATGTTGCTTTTTCCCGAGCCGTAAATCACCTCGATTTCCACAAAGCCAATCGTGAAGCCGTGTGTAGCGGCGCGTAGCAGAAATTCCGTCTCGAACATAAATCCTTTTTCAAAGCACAGCGGAACGATATGTTCCAAACACTCTCGATGAATGAGCCGGAATCCGCATTGTGCGTCGTCGATGCGTTGTTTGGTGAGGCGCGAAAGAATGGCGGAAGTGGTGGTATTCGAGAAAATGCGCGGCAGGGGCATTGGCGCAGTGAATCGTCCATTGCGACGGCGCGAGCCAATCACGATGTCGTAGTGCGAGGCGGTTTCTAAAAATTTTGGAATGTCGGCAGGCAGATGTTGATGGTCGCTATCAATCGTGAGCACGGCACTTGCGCCGCATTTGAGCGCAATGTCGTAGCCCAATTTGAGCGCAACGCCTTTGCCTTGATTCTTCGGCAAGTGATAGGCTTTGACGCCGTGTTGATGAAGCACGGTAACGGTTTTATCGGTTGAGCCATCGTTAATGCAAATGGTGCGTTCAGGCGGAATGAAGGCACGAAGTTTGGCAAGCAGATTCGGCAGTGTGGTTTCCGCGTTGTAGCACGGAATCAGCGCAAAAAGGCTCATTTAATCCGCCAAGTAAGGTTCAGGAATTACGTTGCCGATATTCAAAATCAAAGATTTATCAATGGCTTTCTTGACGCGCACCATTTCACGAATGCCTTTCTCGCCAAACATTTCAACGAGATATTCTGCTTTCAATTTGCCGACGCCATGCTCCGCCGAAATGGTGCCGCCCATTGAAATGGCTTCGCAAATAAAGTCTCGATAAAGGTCTTTGGCGCGTTTGGCTTCGTCTGAATTTTTAGGAAGAATGTTCAAATGCAAATGTGCATCGCCGATGTGTCCGAACAAGATGTAATCAAAGCCTGCCGCTTCGCATTTGGTTTGGTAAGATTTCATCAATTCAGGAAAGCGATGGTGCGGCACTGCCATGTCGGTTGAAATTTTGCGCTGTTTGAATTTGGCATACCATTCATTGACTTGTGCAGGCAAGGCGTGTCGGAAGTCGCGAATGGCTTGTTGCTCATCAGGCGTGAGTGCAATCCATGAGTGGTCAATCAACGCACCGTGCGTTTCCATCAAGCCAAGCCACGCTTGAAGCAGGGTGTCTTCGGTTGCGTCGGTGAGTTCTTGCTCGAAGAAAATTGCGCCAACGGCTTCAGCAGGAATTTGTGGATACTTCGGACGAAGAAAGTTCAATGAGTATTTATCGAAGTATTCGAGTGCCCGTGCCGAGAGTTCGGTTAAAGACTGTGCGCGGCGTGAGCGGTCGCGCGCTTCATTGACAAAGTTCAAAAGGTTGGTTTCGTCGGCAAAGTAAATGAGTCCGCTGAAGATGCGTTCAGGTTTTGGGAGTAATTTCAAATCTGCTTCTAAAATCACGCCGAGTGTGCCTTCCGAGCCGATGAAGAGGTCAATCAAATCCATATTTGGCGTGGCGTAATAGCCTGCCACGTGTTTGGAAACTTTTGGCATTTGGTAAGTTGGAACAGGGACTTCGTAGCGCGTGCCGTTTTCCGTCTTGAAGGTAAGTTTGTTCGAGTTGTCGGCAAAAATTTCGCCACGCCGAATTTCTACAAGTTCGCCCGATGGAAGCGCGATTTTCAGCCGCTCGACATAGTTGCGCGTTGCGCCGTATTTGAAGGTGCGTGCGCCTGATGAATTGTTGGCAATCGTGCCGCCGATGAAGCAAAAGCGTTCGGTGGGGTCGGGCGGATAAATCAATCCTTGTTCTTCTACGGCTTGCTGAACATCATAAAGCAAGGCACTTGTTTGAACGGTCGCCGTGCCTGTGCCGTCTGAATTTTTTTTGATGCTTAAAATTTGATTCAGTTTCGGCATGGCTAAGACTGCGCCGCCAAATGGGATTCTGCCGCCAGTTGTGCCTGTGCCGTTGCCTGAAAGCGTTAGGCGCGTTTGCGTTCGTGAGCACTCTCGTAAAATTTCTGACACCTCGCTGTAACTTTCGGCAAAATAGACGCCGCTTGCGTAGCCACCTTGTATTGCGCTTGTATCTTCAAGGTAAGATTGAATTTCAGATGTGTCTGATTTGAATATCATCTTAAAAACTTTGTTTTGCGTTATGTTTGCAAACCATCAACGGCGATTTTTGGTTTGCTTAGTGCCGTCGTCTTGCAATAGTCCTTTGATAAGGCAACTTCAATTCATTTCAACTTACACTATGCTTTCGGAGATTCAGCATTCACACCCGCTTGTCTATAAACATTTTTCAAACATTGAGCATGGCGAGTTTTGGCTCAAACGCATTATGGAACTTGACCGCTATTGGTCTCAAGTCGGCAACCGCCCTGCCGCAGAGGTCATTTTTGATGGCGCACAGTTGCCCAAAGATATTGAGATTTCAGGCGAGTTCGACGCCATTTACGCAGGCGCAACGCTTGGCTTATTGCATGCGGCGGCATTGACCGACCTTTTCGGAAAAAGCGTGCTCATTTTGGAT
>CALGMC010000141.1 GCA_937959145.1 uncultured Chlorobiales bacterium | reverse complement strand
GGCAAAATCTGGGCAGAGTCCGAAGGCAAAGGCAAAGGCACTACTTTTTTTGTAGAACTTCCCGCCATCAACTAACGCTTTTTAATGAACTAACACGATGATGTCTTACGAATTTTCCGAAGTCATAGAAACCTTGCGCATGACGGAAGTCGAGCATTTTGATATTCGCACCGTTACGCTCGGAATTAGTCTGCGCGATTGCGCCTCGCACAGCCTTGACATCGCCAAAAGCAAAATCCGTTCAAAAATTTTGAAGCGCGGCGAAGTGCATCTTAAATCAGCACGCGAAGTGGAATTAATGTATGGGCTTCGCATTGCCAACAAACGCATTTCCGTTACGCCGATTTCCATCGTCTTCGACCAGTTTCGCGAAAGCGAACTTATCGAGATTGCGCTCACGCTCGATGCTTGCGCCAAAGAACTCGGCATTGATTTCATCGGTGGCTACTCCGCCCTCGTCGAGAAAGGCATGACCGAAGGCGAAAAAGCCCTCATCAACTCCGTTCCCGACATGATGGCGGCAACGAAACATATTTGCTCGAGCATCAATGTGGCGTCAACGAAAGCAGGCATCAATATGGACGCTGTTTATCTTGTTGGAAAAATGATTAAAGCCCTTGCCGCTAAAACGCCGCGTGCCGAAGGTTGCTGTAAGTTTGTCGCCTTTTGTAATGTTCCCGAAGATAATCCGTTTGTGGCAGGCGCGTTTCATGGCGTTAGCGAGCCTGACGTGAGTTTAAATGTTGGAATTTCAGGTCCAGGCGTGGTGCTTGCCGCCATTCGCGAAGCAGGCAACTGCGATTTCGGCACACTTTGCGAGGTGATTAAACGCACGACGTTCAAAATTACGCGAGCAGGCGAATTGATGGGACGCAAAGTTGCGCAGAAGTCAGGCGTTCCTTTTGGCATTGTCGATATTTCGCTTGCGCCAACACCCGCGTGGGGCGATAGCATCGGCGAAATTTTGGAAGCGATTGGCGTTGAATCTGTCGGCGCGCCGGGTAGCACCGCGGCACTGATGCTTTTGAACGACAGCGTCAAGAAAGGCGGTATGATGGCTTCCAGCTACGTGGGCGGCATGTCGGGCGCATTTATTCCTGTCTCGGAAGATGCGGGCATGATTCGCGGCGTCGAGCGCGGCTCGCTGACGATTGAAAAACTCGAAGCCATGACGAGCGTTTGTTGCGTTGGGTTGGATATGGTCGCCGTGCCCGGCGATACCAGTGCCGAAACCCTCGCCGCCATTCTCGCCGATGAATGTGCGATTGGGGTTGTCAATAACAAAACCACCGCCATGCGCATTATTGTGCCGCCAGACGCCAAAGTTGGCGATGTGATTGATTATGGCGGCTTGCTCGGTCAAGCGATTATTATGCCCGTCAGCCGATTTCGTTCAGATGCGTTCATCAAACGTGGTGGCAGAATCCCCGCACCGACTCGCGGCATGAACAATTAACATCGCTTTCTTTTTCTTGGCTACTTGCTCCGCCAATGCGCACTGACAAACTGCTCTACCTACTTCTGCAACTTGCGCCGCAGGGTTTCTTTACACTCATCGGCAGAAATCCTGATGATGCAAGTCGCTATCAATTCAAATCCGTTGAACTTAAAGAAACCGCCTTTCGCATTGATGGTGTCTTCGTGCCGAACACAGACGACATCACCTACTTCGTCGAAGCGCAGTTTCAAGCCGATGAACAGTTTTATGCGAGATTCTTCGCGGAAATCTTTCTCTACCTCAAACAGTATCCGACCGAAAAGTGGCAAGCCGCCGTCATTTATCCTTCACGAAGCATTGAGCAAAAAGCCATTGAGCCTTACGCAGATTTGCTTGAACTGCAACGCATCAAGCGCATATATTTGGACGAGTTGCCTGAGTCGGAGGCGATAGCAGTTGAACTGTTCAAGTTACTAATTGCATCGGAGCGCAAAGCCGAAGAGCATGGACGCAAATTGGCACAAAAAGCCAGTGTAACCGAATTAGATTTGATTGAGCAGATTCTTACATATAAATTCAGAACTTTAACACGGGAGGAGATACAGAAGATGTTACAGATACAGGAAGAACTCTTAAAAGACACAGCATTTTACAAAGAAGCCTTTGAAGAAGGCAAACAAGAAGGTGAAGCACAAGGCATCTTGAAAGGCAAACAAGAAGGTGAAGCACAAGGCATCTTGAAAGGCGAACGCGCCGCTAAAATTGCCACCGTCCCACTCCTACGAAGGTTAGGCTTATCAGACGAACAAATCGCACAAGAACTCGCGCTATCCCTCAATGATGTTCAAGGTGTGCCTCATAACAATACATGAAGAGTTTTATCATCGCCCTTCTCCTCGTCAAGTTTAATGCTTAAAGTGGCGCGTGCCTGTGAAGACCATTGCAATGCCGCGCTCATCTGCGGCTTTGATAACTTCTTCGTCGCGGATTGAACCGCCGGGCTGAATGACAGCCGTCGCACCTGCTTCGGCGGCGGCAATCAGCCCATCGGCAAACGGAAAGAACGCATCGCTGGCAACCGCTGTGCCTACAAGGTCTAACTTCGCCTCACCTGCCTTCCAACGCGCAATGCGCGAGGAATCCACGCGCGACATTTGCCCTGCACCGATGCCAACCGTCCGCAACTCTTTGGCATACACAATCGCATTGGACTTGACATGTTTCGCTACGCGCCACGCAAAGAGCATATCATTAAGTTCCGCTTCGGTCGGTTTGCGCTGGGTTACAATTCGCAGTTCATTGTCTTTGACCATCGCCACATCGCGCTCTTGCACGAGCACGCCGCACGTCGTTCCGCGCACTTCCAAGCCATCGCGCTTTGTGGATTTTTTTTGGCGAATCAATCGACGGTCTTTCTTTTTCATCAAGTATTCCAAAACACCCTCTTCAAATTCAGGCGCGATGATAATCTCGGTGAAAATTTCATTCATCGCTTCGGCGGCTTTCATATCGAGCGGTTGATTGACGGCGATAATGCCGCCAAATGGGGCTTGAGTATCGGTCTCGAAGGCGCGTCGGTAAGCATCGTAAAGCGTATCGCCTTGCGCCACGCCGCACGGGTTGGTGTGCTTGACAATCACAACCGTTGGCTTTTCGCGTCCGAATTCATCGCAGAGCGAAACTGCCGCCGTCAGGTCGAGAATGTTGTTGTAGGAAAGGTCTTTGCCATGAAGTTTTTCAAAATACTCACCGAAGGAAACATCGCCGTGCGCGGTTTTAAGCGCATAGAACGCGGCTTTTTGGTGAGGATTTTCACCGTAGCGCATGTCAATTTCTTTTGTGAGCGCAAGCGTGTAGGTCGCGGTTAAGCCTTCTTCCTCTTTTTCTTTTCCGTTGATTTCTTTGTTCAGATAGTCGGCAATCATGGCGTCATAGCGGCTCGTGAGCGCGAAGACTTTTTGCGCCAGCACCGCGCGCGTTTTGAGCGTGGTTCTGCCTTTATTGGCTTTCATTTCTTCAAGCACGCATTGATAATCGCCAGCGTCCGTTACAACCGTTACGGATTCATAATTTTTCGCCGCACTGCGAAGCATCGACGGTCCGCCGATGTCGATGTTTTCAATCGCTTCTTCAAGCGTTACGCCTTTCTTCTGAATCGTTTGTTCAAAGGGATAAAGATTAACGACC
>CALGMC010000140.1 GCA_937959145.1 uncultured Chlorobiales bacterium | reverse complement strand
AGTTCAGGATTGTAGCGATACAAGAGCCATTGTCCTGAATCAACCATTGATTTTTGATGATGTAGCGCGTCGTGCATGTCAATGCCGTGCGCAATGCAGTGCGAGTAAGCGATGATAAGCGACACGCCGTCGTAGGCTTCGGCTTCTAAAAATGTGCGGAGCGTATGCTCATCGCGCGCACCGATGGCGATGCTGGCGACATAAACATTTTCATAAGTCATTGCCATCAAGCCTAAATCTTTCTTGCGTGCGGCTTTGCCCGATGCGGCGAATTTGGCAATCGCACTGCGCGGCGTGGCTTTCGAGGCTTGTCCGCCCGTGTTGGAATAAACTTCGGTATCGAGCACGAGGATATTGACGTTCTTGCCACTTGAAAGCACATGGTCTAATCCGCCGTAGCCGATGTCATATGCCCAACCGTCGCCGCCGACAATCCACACCGATTTTTTCACGAGCATATCGGCGATTTCCAAAAGCCGCTTTGCCCAATCGTGCTCGAGCTCGTGCAGCCGCGCTTTGAGGTGCTCGACTCTTTGGCGTTGGTCATAAATTTCGGCTTCAGTTTTTTGCGTAGCGTTGATGATGCTCTCGACGAGGTCTTCGCCGATGTCAGCGGCATGTGCTTTCAGCAGTTCAATAGCAAATTCGCGTTGTTTATCGATGGAAATTCGGAAGCCGTAGCCGAACTCGGCATTGTCTTCAAAGAGCGAATTTGCCCACGCCGCGCCGTAGCCCTCTTTGTTTTTTGACCAAGGCGTGGTTGGAAGATTGCCACCGAAGATAGATGAACAGCCTGTTGCATTCGCAACGACGGCTCTATCGCCGAAGAGTTGCGTCAGGAGTTTGAGATAGGGCGTTTCACCGCACCCCGCACATGCACCTGAAAACTCAAAGAGCGGTTGTTGAAGTTGCTGCTGCTTAATCACACTGACGTTGATATTGCGACGGTCGTATTCGGGAATCTCGAGGAAAAATGCCCAGTTCTTTCTTTCGCGCTCGCGAATCGGGGCTTGCGGCACCATATCCAACGCTTTGTGGTTCGGCTCTTTTTTGCTTTGCGCAGGACAAATGTCGACGCAGAGCGAGCACCCTGTGCAATCTTCGGGCGCAACTTGAATTGTGTAGTTCAGCCCTTGCCAACTGCGGTCTTTGCCTTCGGTTGTTTTGAAGCCTTCGGGCGCATTGGCTAACAGGCTTGGCTCGTAGGCTTTGACGCGAATGGCGGCGTGCGGACAAATCATCGCGCACTTTCCACATTGAATACACAGGCTTGAATCCCACGACGGTATTTCTTCCGCTAAATTTCGCTTCTCATATTGCGCTGTGGCAACGGGATAGGTGCCGTCCATCGGGAAACAACTTACAGGAAGTGAATCGCCTTCACCGAGAATAATTTTTCCAAGAACCTCTGCGACAAAGTCGGGCGCGTCAGGCGTAACAGGCGAGTGCATCTGCATTTGGCTTGTCGCCACTTCGGGGACTTTCACTTCATACAAATGCGCTAAGGTGTTATCGACCGCAGTGATATTTTTTGCGACCACCTCTTCGCCTTTTTTCTTGTAGGTCTTCCGAATTGATTCTTTGATTTCCGCAATGGCTTCGTCTTTTTCAAGCACGCCTGAAATGGCAAAGAAGCACGTTTGCATCACGGTGTTAATGCGCCCGGCCATGCCGTTCTCGCGCGCGACTTTATAGGCGTCAATCACATAAAATTTTGCGCTTTTCGCGATTAACTCTTCTTGCACAAGGCGCGGCAGTTTATCCCAAACTTCATCAGCCGAATAAGGCGCGTTGAGCAAAAATGTTCCGCCTTTCTTCAAGCGTTTGAGCATATCGTAACGCTCAACGAACTGCCATTGATGGCATGCTAAAAATTGCGCTTCGTTGATAAGATACGGCGCGCTGATTGGCTCAGTGCCAAAGCGCAAATGCGAAATGGTCATCGACCCTGATTTCTTCGAGTCATAAACAAAGTAGCCTTGCGCGTAATGGTCGGTGTTTTCGGCAATGATTTTAATCGAGTTTTTATTTGCGCCGACCGTTCCATCTGCACCAAGTCCGTAAAAAATCGCACGCACCACGTTGTCGGATTCAATCGTGAAATCGGGCTCTACTTCAAGGCTGGTATGCGTGATGTCGTCCGTAATTCCGACCGTGAAATGATTTTTCGGCGTTTCTTTTTTGAGGTTATCAAAAACGGCTTTCGCCATAGCCGGCGTAAATTCTTTTGAAGAGAGACCGTATCGACCGCCGACGACTTTTGGCAACTGTTGCGGTTCAAGCCCTTCGTAGAGCGCGCTCATCACATCAAGGTAAAGCGGCTCGCCAGTCGCGCCCGATTCTTTCGTTCTATCCAAAACGGCAATGGCTTTCACGCTCTTTGGCAGGGCTTCTAAGAAGTGCAAGGTGCTGAACGGACGGAACAATCGCACGGCTAACACGCCAACTTTCTCACCGTTTTTGTTCAGATACTTTGCGGTTTCTTTTGCCGTTTCTGCACCCGACCCCATCATCACAATCACGCGCTCGGCATCAGGCGCGCCGAAGTATTCATAAAGGTGATAGCGTCGCCCTGTTAGAGCCGCAAATCGCTTGAACATTTCATCAACCACATCAATCGTGGTAATGTAAAATGGATTTGAGCGTTCGCGGGCTTGGAAATAAGTGTCGGGATTATGCGCCGTGCCGCGAATGACGGGGTGCTCAGGCGCAAGTCGGCGGCGACGATGTTCAGCAATTAAGTCGTCGGGAATCATAGCGCGAACCACATTTTCCGAGATTTCTTCGATTTTATTGATTTCGTGCGAGGTTCGGAAGCCATCGAAGAAATGCACAAACGGCACACGTGAGCCGAGCGTTGCGGCTTGCGCAATCAAGGCGAAATCGTGCGCTTCTTGAACTGAGTTTGAGCAAAGCATAGCGAAGCCTGTGGCACGCGCCGCCATTACATCGCTGTGGTCTCCGAAGATGGAAAGCGCGTGCGTCGCCAAAGAGCGTGCCGCCACGTGCAAGACGAAGGGCGTCAGTTCCCCTGCAATTTTATACATATTCGGAATCATCAACAGCAAGCCTTGCGAGGCAGTGAAAGTGGTTGTGAGTGCGCCTGTTTGCAAGGCACCGTGAACTGCGCCAGCCGCGCCGCCTTCGGATTGCATCTCGACAACGGTCGGCACCGTTCCCCATACATTTTTCACATGCTGACTTGCCCATTCGTCCGAAAGTTCGCCCATCGATGAGGCGGGCGTAATCGGATAAATCGCGATGACTTCGTTCGTTCGATATGCAACACGTGCAACGGCTTCGTTGCCGTCTATCGTGATGAACTTCTTTTCGGTTTGGATTTTCTTGGAAGACTCAATGAGTGCGGACATGGTTACTACTCCTTGTGGTTACTTAACGAAACTTCTTTTTCGCGCGCTCTGTGGGGTTATTAGAAGGTATGAAATTAAAGTTAGAAACAGGCAAGATGCGGCATTTTCAAATAGCCGTTTTGGACGATTTTAGTTCAACGAAGATGGCGCGAGAAGAGAGCACAAAAAAAGGCGACCGTTTTTTCAGTCGCCTTGTTTAGCCCATGTAGAGATACGGTTTCCAAGTATCAGAAATGTTGCCGATGAAGCGTTGCATGAACATAATGTGCGTCGGGCGAATTGGTTTTCGGCGCAGTTGCATGCCGGCTTGTTCGGGCGTGCGATTGGCTTTTTTGTTGTTGCATTTGGTGCATGCCGTAATCAAGTTTTCCCACGTGTCGCCGCCGCCTTGTGATTTTGGCACGATGTGGTCAATCGTTAGTCCGTCTGTGCGTCCACAGTATTGGCATTGATTGCCATCGCGGCGCAAGATGTTTCGGCGCGTGAGCATAATTTTTTTATACGGCACTGCAATAAACACCATTAACCGAACCACCGATGGAATCGGAAACTCTGCCGAGACCGAGCGAATGAACTGGTCGGGATAGGTCGCCACCATTTCGGCTTTGCCCGCAAAGACGAGAATAATCGCCTTTTTGACGTCGCAGACGCTCATCGGCTCGTAACTTTGATTCAGCACCAACACTTTTTGCGAGATTCTGCCCATATCAACAACAAAAATTATGATTAGAGAATGATTAGAGTATTAAAAACACACTCGTCTCTCTGGGCTTATTTCGCCCTCAAACACTCCAACTCATCGGATAGTTCGCATCATCAAACTGCATGGCTTCCACGGTAAGGTGCAAGGGCTTGAACGTATCAATCATCACGGCATATTCGTTGGTCTCTTTTGCACCAATGCTCTTCTCGACTGTTCCCGGGTGCGGTCCGTGTGGGATTCCCCCCGGATGCAAGGTTAATGATGCCACATCAATTCCTCGACGGCTCATAAAATTCCCATCGACATAGTAAAGCACCTCGTCAGAATCAATGTTGCTGTGATTGTATGGCGCGGGAATTGCCTGTGGGTGATAATCAAAAAGGCGCGGCACGAAATTGCAA
>CALGMC010000139.1 GCA_937959145.1 uncultured Chlorobiales bacterium | reverse complement strand
GTTTTTAGAAGACATTCAGCATTTTCACCGTGTCCATAAAGCGGCTTGCGATAAACACAGTCCTGATTACTACCCGAAGTTCAAAGCGTGGTGCGATGAATACTTTTTTCTATCGCATCGTGGCGAGACGCGCGGCGTGGGAGGCATTTTCTTCGATTACCTTTCCGAAAATCTCGATGCCACCTTTGCCTTTATCCAATCGTGCGGCAATGCCTTCACCGAAGCCTACTTACCGATTGTCGAGCGACGCAAACACGAGCCGTTTGGCGAAAAAGAAAAGCACTTTCATCGCTTGCGGCGCGGCAGATATGTCGAGTTTAATTTGGTTTATGACCGAGGCACGCTCTTCGGATTGGAAACGCGCGGCAGAACGGAATCCATCTTGATGTCGCTTCCCAAAGAGGCAGGCTGGGAATACAACTACGCCCCACCCGCCGATTCTCGCGAAGCGATGCTTTACCGATGCCTTCGCCCACGCGATTGGCTAAGCGAAACGGCGATTTGAATTCAAATCCGTATATTCACGGCTCTTTTGTTTTCAACGCATACAGTCAACACACATTGGATATGCTCGACGTGGCACCACACGAACAAACGACTTCTCGCGGCACGATGCCGTCTTTACACTATCGCACGCACTTTTGCGGCGACCTTCGAAAATCGAACCTTTCGGAAACCGTCAAACTTGCGGGTTGGATTCATCGCAAACGCGACCATGGTGGATTGATTTTTATCGACCTGCGCGACCACACCGGCATTGCGCAAATCGTTATTGAGCCACATAATCAAACGCTGTTTCAAGAAGTCGAGCATTTGCGGGTTGAATCGGTCATTTGTGTTGAAGGCACAGTGATTGCGCGTGCGCCTGAAGCCGTTAATGCGAATTTGCCAACAGGCGAAATTGAGGTTGTCGTGAAATCGCTCACAGTTGAAAGTGCCGCCGAGCCCATGCCCTTTCCGATTGCCGACGAAACACCGACTTCGGAAGAATTGCGCCTCAAATATCGCTTCCTTGACCTGCGTCGCGAAAAGTTGCATAGCAACATCATTTATCGCTCCAAAGTCATTGCGGAAATTCGCCGCTATCTTTCTGAACTTGGATTTCTCGAGATTCAAACGCCGATTCTGACGAACTCTTCGCCCGAAGGCGCACGCGATTACCTTGTGCCTTCACGCTTACATCCGGGCAAATTTTACGCGCTTCCACAAGCCCCGCAACAGTTCAAACAACTTTTGATGGTGTCGGGCTTCGATAAGTATTTCCAAATCGCACCGTGCTTTCGCGACGAAGATGCGCGCGCCGACCGCAGTCCGGGCGAATTCTATCAACTCGATATGGAAATGTCGTTCATCACACAGGACGATTTGTTCAAAGTTTTGGAAGGATTGTTTGAAACGCTCACGGCGAAACTTTCGCACAAGCGCATCATGCAACTGCCCTTCCCGCGCATCAAGTATTTGGACGCCATGAACCGCTACGGTTCGGATAAGCCCGACCTTCGCAATCCGCTTGTGATTGAAGATGTAACGGAGATTTTCAAGCAATCATCGTTCAAAGTCTTTGCGGCGAATACCGACAAAGGCAAGTGCGTTAAAGCGATGAAACTTTCAGGCAGAGCCAATGAGCCGCGCCTCTTTTACGACAAAGCCGAAGAATTTGCAAAGAAAGAACTTGGACTTCCGGGCTTAGCCTACATTCGCTACAAAGAAGGCGGCGAAGTTCAAAGTCCGATTTACAAGTTCCTTTCTGATGCGGAAAAAGACGCACTCATCAAAGCATTGAACGTTGAAGCGGGCGATGTGGTCTTTTTCGCGGCAGGTGTGTGGGAAAAAACCTGCAAAGCCATGGGCGCGATTCGCAACTACTTCACGCCGCTTTTCAACCTCGATAAAGATTTGCTCGCCTATTGCTGGATTGTCGATTTCCCGATGTTTGAATACAACGAAGAGGAAAAGAAAATTGATTTCTCACACAATCCTTTTTCAATGCCCCAAGGCGGAATGGAGGCACTGCTGACGAAAAATCCGATAGACATTTATGCTTATCAATACGACATCGTTTGCAACGGCATTGAACTCTCGTCAGGCGCGATTCGCAATCACAAGCCCGAAGTGATGTATAAAGCCTTTGAGATTGCAGGCTACACGAAAGAAGACGTCGACAAGAAGTTCGGACACATGATTCGTGCGTTTCAGCATGGCGCGCCACCGCACGGCGGCATTGCTCCGGGCATTGACCGCATCGTGATGCTTTATGCCGACGAAAGCAACATTCGCGAAGTGATTGCCTTCCCGATGAACCAAAAAGCACAAGACCTGATGACGGGTGCACCGTCGGAAGTAACGCCAAAACAACTGCGCGAACTGCACATCAAACTCGATTTGCCTGAAAAGAAACACGCCTCGTGATTGTCATTCCGCTTTCTGTTCGTCATTACTCGTTGCTCATTATTCATTAGAATCACTTCGCTCAGAATAACCACGTTCATCTCGCCTTTGCAAAATCTGTGGTAAACCGTCCAATCTGTTTTATCTGTGTTCTCTCTTTGGATTTCGCAAAAGCAAAAGGCAGAGTTTTCGCTCTGCCTTTTTTGTTTGAGATTTGCGCTTGCCTTTTGGCACTTGACTTACTTCATTGCCAATTCAAAATTCTTGGAAACGAAGTCCCAGTTAATCAATTTGTCGATGAAGGTTTGGGCGTAATCGGGACGGCGGTTTTGGTAGTCGATGTAGTAGGCGTGTTCCCAAACGTCCATCGTCAGGAGTGGTGTTTGTCCGTGAACGAGCGGCATATCGGCGTTTGGCGTTTTGGTAATTTTGAGTTTTCCGCCTTCTAAAACGAGCCACGCCCAGCCTGAGCCAAATTGCGTAACGCCCGCGTTCTTAAATTCTTCTTTGAACTTTCCGAAGTCGCCGAAATCTTCTTTGATTTTATCCATCAATTTGCCAGTGGGTTCGCCGCCGCCGTTAGGCTTCATGGAGTTCCAGTAGAAAGTGTGATTCCAAACTTGCGCGGCATTGTTGAAAATGCCTGCTTTGCTTGCATCTTTTGCCGAAGCGGCAACGACTTCTTCGAGCGTTTTGCTCTCGAGGTCGGTGCCTGCAATGAGTTTGTTGAGGTTATCCACGTAAGCTTTGTGGTGCTTTCCGTGATGAAATTCAAATGTTTTTGCGGAGATGTGAGGTTCGAGCGCGGTTGGCGCGTAAGGCAGTTCGGGAAGTGTGTGCGTCATTGTTTGAGATTGATTTGTTTTTGAAGAAGATTGTTTGTTGTCGGAACAGGCATTCAAGCCTAATGCAATTCCACCTAAGGCGAGGGCGGTTGTTTTGAGGACTTCTCTACGGGTAGGCATTTGACTATCTTGTTTTTCGTTCAATTTCACTGCTTGAAACGGCAGAGGCTTAAACATCGTTCCAACTGCCCTTTGTCCATGAATAAGTCTATGAATTCTCTATGAAATCGGTTGTTAATTTTTTCAGCGAAATCGGCGAAGTGTTCATTTTGCTTGGTGGCGTGATTGGCGCGTTGCCGCGCGTCTTTCGCGATAGAAAAAACATCATCTCGCAAATGTCGCACATTGGCGTCGATTCGCTTCCGCTTGTGGTGTTGGTTTCCATTTTCACGGGGGCGATTGCGGCTTGGCAAGCGGCATATCAAATGAAAGGACTTGCGCCGATGAGCCTTGTGGGCGGCATTACCAGCCGCGTGATTCTTATTGAACTCGGTCCAGTTCTGACGGGCATTATCATTGCGGGCAGAGTTGGCGCGTCGATTGCGGCGGAACTTGGCACGATGAAAGTTACCGAACAATTAGACGCATTGGATATTATGGCAATTAGTCCTGTCCGATACCTCGCCATGCCGCGTGTGGTTGCTACAACCGTTATGATGCCTGTGTTGGTGGTGTTTTCAAATCTTGTTGCGATTGTTGGGGCGTTCATTGTGTCGAGTGCCTTTTTAGGCATTTCGCAATATCTCTTTTTTGAATCGTTCAAGAATTTTTTTTATCTGCAAGATGTCTTCGGCGCGCTTTTGAAGGCGGGCATTTTTGGGCTCTCGACCTCGCTACTTGGTTGCCACATTGGATTTCGCACCGATGGTGGCGCAGAAGGCGTGGGGATTTCAACCATTCGCAGTTTCGTTGTTTCTGCCGCAATGATTCTTATCGCGGATTATATTCTTTGGTTTTTTCTCTTCTGACCTTCACACACTCACTCCACAAAAAAAGGAATGTTTTGGGTTGCGACCGCACCCTTGCCATCGGCGACATAAAGGAAGAGCCGATACGCGCCGCGCTTTTGTGGCGAAAGAAACGTAACCGAGTTCGAGGTTTGAGTTTGAATCAAGGCGTTGAGCGTTTCGGGGCGGGCTTCTTTATCGCCGCCTTCTTTGAGGTCGGTGCTTTCAGGGAGCAATTCCCAACGAGGTTGGAGCATGTCGCCTTCGCTGTCGCTTGCGTTGAATGTGGCAAGGTAGGGTTGATTCGGTTTAAGCATGATGTTATCCGATGCAAGTTTACCGTCAATCTTGAACGAAGAAAGTTTCGGTGCGGTGTTGGGTGCTTTTTTTCCTGTCCAAATTTCCGTCATCACATCGACCATTTCCGTTTTTTCTTTGGCTTCGGTAAAGACACCATACCAAGTTGGCGTGCGCTCCTGCTTTTGTCCCCAAATGAAGACGTAGCCGCCAACGCATTGCAGAGAATCTTTGGCGATGGAATTGGCGTAGCGCGTGCGTGCCAATTTTGCGCGCTCGGTTGAAGATTGTTCAATCGGTGCGCCCCATTTGGTTTTCGGCACTTCCCAATGTCCGGTAGAACTCCACTCGCCGATGAAATAAGGCTTTTCCCAGCCGTAGTCGCGCACTTTTTTCGGGACGTTTTCAATATCGCCGTAAACATTGATGCCGAGAAAATCAATATCAGGGCATTTCGTTTTGATTTCATTGACCACATCGCGCTTGATGCCTGCAATGACGGTCGTCGTCGGGTGATTCGGGTCAAGGTCGTGAATCATTTTGGCGAGGTCTTGAATGGCGTTCCAAACATTGGTGTTTTTGTAATTCAAATCCACTTCGTTGCCGATTGCCCAACAGAGCAAGGCGGGGTGGTCTTTGAACTTTAACACGGCTTCTTTGAATCGATCGAATTGCGCTTTGACGGCTTTTTCGTCGTTGTAGTCCATGCCTTGACGTTCGGGGCGAACCCAGAAGCCAAGACAGACCGTCAATCCGAGACGGTGGGCTTCATCGAGCAACGATTCTTTGTCAGTGTAGTGCCAAGTGCGAACCGAGTTTGCGCCGGCTTCTTTGGCTTCGTTCAAAAACGAAATTCCGCCTGCGCCTTTAATGAAATACGGTTTGCCTTCGCGCACGAGTTGAAATCCGTTTTCCGTTCTTTGAATCTCAACCTTAATTGGCTGTGCAACGGTGGAGGTTGTGAGGAGCAAGAAGAAAAACGCGAGCAGTCGCATGTTGTTATTTTGGTTGTTTGCGAATTAAATGTTTGCGAATTAAAGTTTATCGAGCATCGTAGTTTCTTTGTATCTTCACAGCGACTTTTCCACACGAACATAACAATAAGCAGTATGCAAGTTAAGAATCCAAATATCAAGCGCACGAAACTGACCTTTTTGGAACGGCTTTATCTGCCTGAAATTTTCAAGGGTTTAGCGTTTACATTCGCGCAGATGTTTCGTCCGAAATTCACCTCAGAATATCCCGAAGTAAAATGGAAGCCGCCGGGGTCGTTTCGCGGGCGGCCTGTGTTGGTCGAGCGTGAGGATAAAACTGGCGAGCGTTGCGTGGCGTGTGGGCTATGTGCGCGTGCGTGTCCGCCGATGGCAATTAGCCTTCAAGCCAATGAAACCGACCTTCCACAAGAGCGTCACCCGATTACGTTTGAAATCAACATGCTTCGCTGTATTTACTGCGGCTATTGCGAAGAAGTCTGCCCCGAAGAAGCGATTGTGATGAGCGACGAATACGACATCAACTATAAGTCGCGTTCAGAGGCGATTATGGACAAAGAAAAATTGCTTGTGCCGATGGAGCGCGTCAAAGAGCGATTGGAATTTTTGCGCGACTATAAAAACGCTGTCCGCAAAGCCGACGCGCAGTATGTTGGCGAAGAGGCAAAGTCCTGACCGTCTCTTCGCATTTTCACTTGACTGTCTCAGAAAGGTGTTTCGTAAAGAGACGCCTTTTTGTTTTTTCGTCATTTTTTCACCGACAACAAAGACCATGTTATCGCGCAAAAAAAATCTCGCCGTGTTTTGTTCAGGCGGCGGCTCAAACTTCAAAGCCCTTCACAAACACATTCAAGAAAGACCCCTTCCCTGCCAAATTGTGATGTGCCTCTCGAACAACTCGCAATGTGGCGCGATGCAATTTGCGCGTGAAAATGGCATTGACGCCGTGCATTTATCGAGCAAAACCGTTCCGAATGAAGATGCTTTTGTGCAAGCGATGCTTTCAGAATTGGAGAAGCGACAGGTGGATTTGATTTTGCTTGCAGGCTACATGAAGCGCGTGCCGAAGGCAGTTATCGAGCGGTATCCGAAACGCATTCTCAACATTCACCCCGCGCTCTTGCCGAAGTTCGGCGGCGAAGGCATGTATGGCATGAATGTCCATCGCGCCGTGATTGAAGCCAAAGAAAAAGAAAGCGGCGCAACAGTTCACTTCGTTGATGA